>JBFIFF010000209.1:0-4153 GCA_041602955.1 Gammaproteobacteria bacterium
CGTCGCGGCCGCTACCGGCTGCTGCGCCTCCCCGCGCGGGCCGGCGATGCCACGCCGCCGACGGTCGAGCTGGTCGACCTGCGCGGGCGCACCCTGAGCGCCGGTCTCTCGCCGCGCCTGCTGCAGGCGCTCGACGAGGCGCTGGCCGCGGGGCGGCAGGCCCTGGTGTTCCTGAACCGGCGCGGATTCGCCACCACGCTGCTGTGCCATGACTGCGGCTGGGTCGCGGGCTGCCGGCGCTGCGATGCGCGGATGACGCTGCACCTCGCGCGTGGACGCCTGTGTTGCCACCACTGCGGCAGCGAACGCCGCCCCGAGACATGCTGTCCCGAATGCGGCGGCGACGATCTGCGCCCGCTGGGCCAGGGCACCGAGCGTCTCGAGGAAGCGCTGGCCGAGCGCTTCGCCGCGGCCGGAGTGGTGCGGATCGATCGCGACACCACGCGCCGGCGCGGCAGCCTCGATGCCAAGCTCGCGGCGGTCCGCGACGGCGCCGCGCGCCTGCTGGTCGGCACCCAGAGGCGGGCCAAGGGACACCATTTCCCGGAGGTGACGCTGGTCGGCGTGGTCAACGCCGACGCCGGCCTGTTCGGCAGCGACTTCCGCGCCGCCGAGCGGGTCGCCCAGCTGATCGTGCAGGTGGTCGGTCGCGCGGGGCGGGCGCACCACCCGGGCCGGGTGCTGGTGCAGACCCACCACCCGGAGCACCCGCTGCTGCAAGCGCTGGTCCGCCACGGCTACCATACGTTTGCCGAGGTTGCGCTCGACGACCGCCGGCTCGCCGGCCTGCCGCCCTGGACCCACCTTGCGCTGCTGCGCGCCGAGGCCGTCGATGCCGCGGCGCCGTTGGCGTTCCTCGAGGCGGCGCGACGGTCCCTGCCGCACTGTGATGGCATCGAGGCGTTCGGCCCGGTGCCGGCACCGATGGCGCGACGCGGCGGGCGGCAGCGCGCCCAGCTGCTGCTGCAGGCGGGTCGGCGCGAACGGCTGCAGCGCCTGCTCGACGAATGGGTCGGCACGCTCGAGTCGCTGCCCACCGCGCGGCGCGTGCGCTGGTCGCTCGACGTCGACCCGATCGAGCTGTACTGAGCCCGGGCGGTATAATCGCCCCGAAGCCGCCGTGCCAGGCGGCAACGGCTGCACCCCCCCAGCACCGAGGAGTGTCGATGACCAGGGACTATGCCCGGTCCAGTTCCCATCCGCGCGGCCGCGCCCACCACGCGCCGCGGCCGCGCTCGGCCCGGGGGCCGTTCCTGCTCGGCCTGACCCTCGGTCTGACCGTGGCCCTCGGCGTCTACCTCCTGGACCATGACTACGTCAGCCTCGACGGGCTGCTCGGCAGGACCCCGCGTGCCGCCGCACCGCCGGTCCCGCGCACCAGCGAGGCGACCCGACCGCGGTTCGACTTCTACACCATCCTCCCCGAGATGGAGGTGGTGATCCCCGAGGAGCCGGTGCCCGGGGCGCCGTCGCAAGAGCGCCCGGCCGTGTCACCTCCGGTGGCGGCAAGCGGCGCCGCACCCGCGCAGGTCGGGGGCTTCATCCTGCAGGCCGGATCGTTCCGCAGCGCCAGCGACGCGGATTCGGTCAAGGCGCAACTCGCGCTGCTCGGCTACGTGGCCTCGGTGCAGACGGTCACGATCAACCAGGACACCTACCACCGCGTCCGGGTGGGTCCGTTCAGCAGCCGTGAGCGGGCCGACGCGGCGCGCGCGCGCCTCGCCGAGAATGCGGTGGCGACCATCCTGCTGCGCCTCAAGGGCTGAGGCGCGGGATCAGTCCTCGAGGTAGGTGTAGCCCTCGAGACCGGCGGTCAGGGCCTCGAGGTAGTCGCTGCGCCGTTGCGCGTCGAGGCCCGCCGCATCGATCCGTTCGCGGTAGGCCTGCAGCAGTTCCTCGGCATCGAACTGCACGTATCGCAGCACGTCGTCGACCCCGTCGCCCTCGATCGGCAGGGCCAGGCGGTAGCCCCCCTCGCCGTCGAGTTCGACGTTGATCGAGTGGGTGTCGCCGAACAGGTTGTGCAGGTCGCCGAGGATCTCCTGGTAGGCGCCCACCAGGAAGATGCCGAGCCGGTACGGCTCGCCGGGCTGCATGGCGTGCAGCTGCAGGGTGCTGTCGAGCCCCTCGCGGTTGACGTAGTGCTCGATGCGGCCGTCGGAATCGCAGGTGATGTCGTGGAGTACCGCGCGGCGGGTCGGCCGCTCGGTGAGCCGCTGCAGGGGCACGACCGGGAACACCTGGTCGATCGCCCACACGTCCGGCAGCGACTGGAAGATCGACAGGTTGCAGAAGTACTTGTCGGCCAGCGTGTCGACCAGCTCGTCGAGCGCCTCGCGGTGCGCCGGAACCGACGGGTTCAGGCGCGCGACCAGGCGGGTGCGCACGGCGTTGACCAGGCGCTCGGCCAGCGCGCGCTGGGCCAGGTCGAGCAGGCCGTGGCTGAACATGGTCTGCACCTCGGCCAGCCAGTGGCCGATGTCGTGGTAGATCTCGAGCAGCGGCCCGCGGTTGACCGTCTCGAGGCTCTCCCAGAGGTTGTGCAGCACGGCCGGGTCGTCGTCCTCCGGCGGCGGCGGCGGCGCGAAGTCGACCGCGCGGGTGACATCGACGATGTTGGTGACCAGCACCGCGTGGTGGGCGGTCAGCGCGCGACCCGATTCGGTGATCAGCAGCGGATGCGGCAGCGACTCCTCGTCGCAGATCTGGGCCAACGCGTGGACCACGCCGTTGGCGTACTCCTGCAGGTTGTAGTTGATCGAACACGCACTGCGCGAGCGGGTGCCCTCGTAGTCGATGCCCAGCCCGCCGCCGACGTCGACGCAGGCGATCGGCACGCCGAGCTTGTGCAGCTCGGCATAGAAGCGCGCCACCTCGTGCAGGCCCTGGTGGATGTCGCGGATGTTGCCGACCTGGGAGCCGAGGTGCACGTGCAGCAGCTGCAGGGCGTCGCCCAGGCCCTCGCTGCGCAGGCGCTCGACCACGCGCAGCACGCCGGAGGCATTGAGCCCGAACTTGGACTTCTCGCCACCCGAGTTCTCCCACTTGCCGCGTCCGATGGAGGCGAGCTGGACGCGCACGCCCAGGCGCGGGGTGACGCCGAGCCGACGCGCCTCCTCGAGGACCAGCTCGAGTTCGCCGAGCTTCTCGAGGACGATATGGACCCTGGGGCCGAGCTGTTCGCCGATCAGGGCGAGGCGCACGTACTCGCGGTCCTTGTAGCCATTGCATACCACCACGCCCTCGGGGTCGACGAGGCCGAGGACGGCCATCAGCTCGGGCTTGCTGCCGGCCTCGAGACCGACCCCGCCGGCGCCGAGGATCGCCTCGACCACGCGCCGCTGCTGGTTGACCTTGATCGGGTAGACCGGCGTGTAGCCGCCCTTGAACTCGGCGTCGGCCATCGCCTTGTCGAACGCCTCGCGCAGGCGGTGGACGCGGTTCTGCAGGATGTCGGTGAAACGGACCAGGACCGGAAGCGAGAGGCCGTTGGCCTCGAGGTGGTCGGTGACGCGGTGCAGATCGATGCGGGTTGCGTCGCGCCCCGGACGCGGGCTCACCTGGATGTGGCCGTCGGCGCCGACGTCGAAGTAGCCGCCGCCCCAGTGGGCAATACTGTAGGCCGCACGTGCCTGCGCGATATCCCAATCCTGCACTCGGCTACTCCGATCGGCGTGACCGCGGTCGGGCCACGAGGTGTGGCGGAAGGCGCGGGTGGCGCGCTACGGTTCCTTGCACCAGGTGTCGACCGCCTCCTGCAGCCGGGCGACGTGCGCCTCGATCTGCGCCGCGGTCAGGTAGGTGCGGTTGCCACGCTCGTCCAGGGTGTACATGCGCTCGGCGCCCTGGCCCTCGGTGAGGCGCTCACGGCTCTCGGCGCATTTGCGCGCCCGCTCGTCGGCGTCGACGGTCCCGGTCTGGGTGACGCTTGGGGGGGGTCCTCCGGACGGCTTGGGTGCTTCGCCCCGGTAGACGGCCGGCGGCGCGATCACTTGCACGTCGGCCTGGGCAGGCCGGGTGTCCTCGTAGTGCACGCGACCCTCGGCATCGGTCCACTTGTAGATCGGCGCGGCGAAGGTGGCGCCCGCGGTCAGCAGGCAGACGATGGTGAGCGGGATCCGATGGCGCATGGCGGCTGCAATCATCCAGTTCC
>JBFIFF010000210.1:0-4145 GCA_041602955.1 Gammaproteobacteria bacterium
AGGCGGTCGGGTCCCCGAGACGCCTGGCGACCCAGCCGTGGGCCACCTCGTGGACGGTGATCGCGAACAGGATCGGCAGGGCCCAGACGGCGATGCGCTGGACGGTGGTGAGTTCCTCCATCGGCGGATTATACCGGCGCGAGCGGCCGCGGTGCGGCGCTCACTCGAACAGCGCCGTGTCGCCTAGTCCGGCACGCACCAGCGCCGGCGGATCGACGCTCATGTCGACCACCGTGGTCGGCTGCACTCCGCACGGGCCGCCGTCGAGCACCAGGTCGAGGGCGTGACCGAGCCGTTCGTGGATCTCCTCGGGGTCGGTGAGCGGCAGGTCGGCGCCCGGCAGGCGCAGCGTGGTGCTCATCAGCGGGCCGTCGGTCGCCTCGAGCAGAGCGCGGGTGATGCGGTGGTCGGGGACGCGGATGCCGATGGTGCGCCGACGGCGGTGCTGCAGGCGGCGTGGCACCTCGCCGGTCGCCCTGAGCAGGAAGGTGTACGGCCCCGGGGTCAGGGTCTTGAGCAAACGGTAGGCGGTGTTGTCGATCTTCGCATAGGTGGCGATCTCCGAGAGATCGCGGCAGACCAGCGTCAGGTTGTGGTCCTCGTCGAGGCGGCGCAGCCGCTGGATGCGCTCCAGCGCCCCCTTCTCGCCCGGTTGACAGCCCAGCGCGTAGCAGGAGTCGGTCGGGTAGGCGATCACCCCGCCCTCGCGGACGATCGCCGCGGCCTGCTGCAACAGGCGCGGCTGCGGGTTGTCGGGGTGGATCTGGAAGTACTGGCTCATCGCGGCCGGTCGGCGGAAAGCGCGCTATTGTACCCGCGCCGGACGGGGCCGCCATCCCGCCTCGTCCGGGTGACGTGCGACGAGCCGGTCGAGGACGTGCGGCAGGTCGTCCGGCACCGGCTTGAGCCGCCCCAGCTCGATCCAGCACTGCTCGTGGGTGTGGAAGTCGGAACCGGCCGAGGCGAGCAGCCCGTGACGACGCGCCACGTCGGCCAGCCAGGCGATCTCGGCGGGGGTGCTGCGTCCGTTGGCCACCTCGATGCCCTCCAGCCCGGCCCCCTGTCCCGCGTCGAGCAGCTCGCGCAGCTTGGTCCGGGTCAGGCGGTAGCGACCGGGGTGGGCGAGTACCGCGATGCCGCCGGCGGCGCGGATCCAGCCGACCGCCTCCTCGAGCGACGGCCACTCGACATGCACGTGGCCGGGCCGGTTGTGGACCAGGTAGCGTCGGTAGACCTCGCCGAGGTGGCGCAGGCCGAGGCGGCGCCAGAGGAAGCGGGCGAAGTGGGTGCGCCCGAGCGACGGCCCGCGCGCCACGGCCCGCGCGCCCTCGAGGGCGCCGGGGATGCCGGCCCGTTCGAGGCTGTGCGCGATGCGCTCGGCGCGCTCGGCGCGCAGGGCCGCGAGCCGCACGAGCCCGGCGCGCAGCGCTGGCGCCTCCGGATCGAAACCGAGACCGACGACATGAATGCAGCGACGCCCCCACGCGGCCGACAGCTCGACGCCGGCGATCAGCTCGACACCGTGGGCCTTGGCGGCGGCGCGGGCGGCGTCGAGTCCGGCGACGGTGTCGTGGTCGGTCAGCGCCAGGCGGCGCACGTCGCGTGCGGCGGCGCGCGCGACCAGCTGCGCCGGCTCCAGCGTGCCGTCGGAGACGTTCGAGTGGCAGTGCAGGTCATAGCGGATCATGGCGCATTGTAGCGCGCGCCGTCGCGCCTCCCGGGCGCTGTGCTACGCTACGCCGCCTCGCCACGAGGCCCGCTGCAGATGAAGCTGCTTTTCGACCTCTTCCCGGTCCTGCTCTTCTTCGCCGCCTACAAGCTCTACGACATCTACGTCGCGACCGCGGTCGCGATCGCGGCGGGCCTGATCCAGGTCGGCTGGGTCTGGGTGCGCCACCGGCGGTTCGAGAAGGCGCACGTCGCCACCGCGGCGCTGCTGGTGGTGTTCGGCGGCCTGACCCTGGCGCTGCAGGACGAGACCTTCATCAAGTGGAAGCCGACCATCCTCGACTGGCTCTTCGCCGCGGTGTTCATCGGCAGCCGCCACGTCGGCACGCGCCGGCCGCTGGTCCAGCGGATGATGGGCGGCACCGTCGCGGCCCCGGACCCGATCTGGGAACGATTGAACGCCCTGTGGGTCATCTTCTTCGTGGCCATGGGCGTCCTGAACCTGGTGGTCGTGTACAATTTCGACACCGACACCTGGGTCAACTTCAAGCTCTTCGGCATGCTGGGCCTGACCTTCATTTTCGTCATCGCCCAGGCCTTCTACCTCGCCCGGCACATGCTGCCGGAGACCACCACCGACGGAGACTCCTGAATGCTCTACGCGATCATCGGCCGTGACGTGGACGGCAGCCTGCCGCGGCGTCAGTCGGCCCGACCGGCGCACCTCGCGCGCCTGCAGCAGATGCAGGACGCGGGTCGCCTGGTGCTCGCCGGTCCGTTCCCGGCCGTCGACGGCGACGACCCGGGTCCGGCCGGATTCAGCGGCAGCCTGATCGTCGCCGAGTTCGACGACCTCGACGCGGCCCGGGCCTGGGCCGATGCCGACCCCTACGTCGCCGCCGGGGTCTACGCCGAGACCGTCGTCAAACCATTCAGGCAGGTGTACCCGAAATGAGCGACCGCGTGCAGATGCTCCGCGAACGGCTCACCGACGCGCTCGCGCCGACCCGCCTCGACATCGTCGACCAGAGCGCCGCCCACGCCGGGCACGAAGGGGCCAAGGGGGGCGGCGGGCACTACGTCGTCACCATCGTCTCCGCGGCCTTCGACGGCCTGCCGCTGCTCAAGCGCCACCGGCTGGTCTACACCGCCGTCGGCGAGGCGATGAAGGACGAGATCCACGCCCTCAGCATCCGCGCCTACGCGCCCGACGAACCGATCAGCAACTGACCCGCAAGGAAGACCCATGAACCACCGCGCCATCTGCCGGCTCGCCGGCCCGCTGCTCCTGCTCGCCCTGCCGCAGGCCCCGCTCCATGCCGCCGAGGACGGTCCGGTCCTCGCCACCGTCAACGGCAAGGCCCTGACCGCGGGCGACGTCGAGCGCTACCGCGAGCGCCGTCCCGAGGAGCAGGGCTCCCCGGAGGAACTGCTGCAGGAGCTGATCAACATCGAGTTGCTGGTGCAAGACGCCGAGCGCGGCAAGCTCGACCAGGGCGACGAGTTCAGACTCGAGATGGAGATGACCCGGCGCGCGCTGCTCGCGCAGTTCGCCGTGCGCAGCCAGATCGACGGCAACCCCGTCACCGAGGAGCAGATGCGCAAGGTCTACGACGAGCAGGTGGGCCAAGCCGAGGCGCGCAAGGAGTACCACGCCCGCCACATCCTGCTGGAGAACGAGGCGGACGCGAAGCAGGTCATCGCCGACCTCGATGGCGGCGCCGACTTCGTGACCCTGGCCAAGGAGCGCTCCACCGGCCCCTCCGGTCCCCAGGGCGGCGACCTCGGCTTCTTCGAACCCGGCCAGATGGTGCCGGAGTTCTCGCAGGCGGTGGTCGCGATGGAGGCCGGCAGCTACAGCAAGGCCCCCGTCCAGACCCAGTTCGGCTGGCACGTGATCAAGCTCGAGGCCACCCGTGACGTCACCGGCCCGTCGTTCGAGTCGGTCAAGCCGCAGATCGAGAACATGCTGCAGTCGATGCAGGTGCGCAACTACCTCGAGGGACTGCGCAAGGCGGCCACCATCGAGGTCAAGTAGCCGGAGGCGTCCCGTCCCGACCGCGCGACGGATCGGTTGTCGCGCCGGTGCGTCGAGTTCGGTAGCCGTCCCTGATCAGCGTGGGCGCGGGCGCACCCCGTGCACGGCCCTCAGTCGAGCGGCGTCGACTCGGCCAGGATCCGGCGCCGTCGCCCGACCTCCTCCGCCTCCTCGACCAGGAACTCCCGGGTCAGCCTGGCCAGGCTGCGATAGAACGCGGACTGCGCGTGTTCGGCGACCTTGGCGCAGAACCCGGGCACCCAGGTCAGGAGGTGTTCGCGCATGAACTCGTCCTGGAAATCGAGCGCGTTGACGGCCGCGGCCAGGTCGCCACGGCGCAGGGCTTCCGCCTCGTGGCGTGCCAGGGTGGCCATCAGTTCCAGCTCGACGCTGATGTGGTCGGGCAAGCCGTGGTAGTCGGCCTCGTAGTCGTAGCCGA
>JBFIFF010000211.1:0-4108 GCA_041602955.1 Gammaproteobacteria bacterium
ATGTTATGTTATAAAGTAACATAAATGTCCCGCAGCCGCGCAAGTGCCATGTCCGAGCCGAATGCCCCGTTCCCGCGTCCCGAGCACGACCACGCACGCTGCGTGGACGACGCCCTAGCGCGTGCCGAGAGGCTGTGCCGCAAGCGCGGCGCGCGCCTGACCACGCTCCGACGCCGCGTGCTCGAACTGGTGTGGGGCAGCCATGCGCCGGTCGGCGCCTACGCGCTGCTGGACCGCATGGTCGACGGCGACTCACGGCCGGCGCCGATCACCGTCTACCGCGCCCTCGATTTCCTGCAGGCGCACGGCCTGATCCACCGCGTCGAGAGCCTCAACGCCTTCGTCGGCTGCGCCCACCCGGGCAGCGGTCACGGCAGCCAGTTCATGATCTGCCGCGGTTGCCGCGCGGTGGCGGAGATCCACGACCCACGCCTCGATCGTGCCATCGAGCGTACCGCGAACGACGGCGGTTTCGACCTCGCCGAGCAGCGTCTCGAGCTCGAGGGGTGGTGCCGGCACTGCGCGGTCGCGCGCGATGGCTGAGTCGACACACAACGGCCGGCTGGTCGCCGGCACCGGCCTCGGCTACCACCGGGCCGGGCTCGCGGTGCTCGACGGCGTCGACATCGAGGTCGCAGAGGGCGAGATCGTCACCCTGATCGGCCCCAACGGCGCCGGCAAGACCACGCTCGTCAAGCTGCTGCTCGGCCTCGAGTCTCCGGACGCCGGTCGCGTGACGCGCAGGACCGGGCTGCGCGTCGGCTACCTGCCGCAGCGCCTCCAGGTCGATCCGGTGCTGCCGCTCGACGTCGCACGGCTGCTCACCCTGACCCGACGCGCCGACCCGGCTGCGCGGCGCGCGGTTCTCGACGAGGTCGGCGTGCCGCACCTCCTGCGCAGCCCGGTGCAGTCGCTGTCCGGTGGCGAGCTGCAGCGCGTGCTGCTGGCCCGTGCGCTGCTCGGGCACCCCGAGCTGCTGGTCCTCGACGAGCCGACCCAGGGTGTCGATTTCAACGGCCAGGCGGAGCTCTACCGGCTGATCGCGCGCCTGCGCGAGCGGCGCGGCTGCGGCGTGCTGCTGGTCTCCCACGACCTGCACCTGGTGATGGCGGCGACCGACCGCGTGCTCTGCCTCAACCGCCACGTCTGCTGTCACGGCGCGCCCGAGTCGGTGCGCAGGCACCCCGAGTACCTGGCGCTGTTCGGGCCCAGGCTCGCCGCCAACCTCGCGGTCTACGCCCACCACCACGACCACGACCACGACCTCTCCGGCGCCGTGGCCGACGAGACCGGCCGCTGATGGACGACTTCGTCCTGCGTGCGCTGGTCGCCGGCCTCGCCGTCGCGCTGCTGGCCGCACCACTCGGCTGCTTCGTGGTCTGGCGGCGCATGGCCTACTTCGGCGAGGCGCTGGCCCATGCCGCGCTGCTCGGGGTCGCACTCGGCCTGCTGCTCGACCTGGCACCGACGCTCGGCATCGTCGTCACCTGCCTCGCGGTGGCGCTGCTGCTGGTCACCCTTGGGCGCCACCAACCACGGCTCGCCGCCGACACGCTGTTCGGCATCGTCGCCCATACGGCGCTGGCCACCGGTCTGGTGGTGCTGAGCCGCATGGAGTCGGTGCGGGTCGACCTGTTCGCCTACCTGTTCGGCGACATCCTGGCCGTCGGCCCCGCCGACCTCGGCTGGATCGCCGTGACGCTCGCGGTGGTCGGGCTGGCGATGGCGTGGCTGTGGCGACCCCTGCTCGCGATCACCGTGCACGCCGACCTGGCCGCGGCCGAGGGGATCCCGGTCGCGCGGGTGCACCTGGCGTTCATGCTGCTGATCGCGCTGGTCACCGCGGTGGCGATGAAGGTGGTCGGCGTGCTGCTGGTGACCTCGCTGCTGGTGATCCCGGCGGCGACCGCGCGCCACTTCGCGCGCACCCCGGAGCAGATGGTGGCCATCACCGCGCTGGTGGGCACCCTCGCGGTGACCGGCGGACTCGCCGGCTCGCTGCGCTTCGACACCCCGACCGGCCCGACCATCGTCGTGGTCGCGGCCCTGCTGTTCGCCCTGGGACTGGTCCACCGCTCGCCCGAGGACGGGCGCGCGGGTGGCTGAGTGCGCGCGTGACGGGGCTGCGGTAACTCCGTGCCATACCTGCATCGAAAACGCCTCGGCCCGACCCGTTCGCGGTGGGGTTCGGGTTCGGGAGGGTGACGCCTGGGGAGGGATCGCAGCCGACGTTCGCTCCGCCGCTCACGCATGCTGCACTGCAACTTGTCATGGATCGGGCATGCGCTAGATTTCGGTGCAGTGGGGTTCACGCCACTGGGAGCGCACCATGAACGAACGACGCGGCGACAAGGGCGTCCACGCCAAGCAGAAGGTCGACGACCTCACCCAGGAGCAGGCGATGACCCTGCACCATCACGAAAATTTCGGCTGGAGCGCGTTCGTCCGTCGCCCGCTGTTCCAGGAACCGCAGCCGCTGGTCGTCAGCCCCGACAGGAGCGTCGTCGGTCTGGTCGACGCCGACGGCGAGGTGCTCACCGAGCACGACATCAAGCTGCGCGACTGAGCGGCGCGTTCCACCCCGGCTTTCCATGCCGGCGTCACTGACGGCGGCTTGGTTGCGTCAGTAACCGCCGTCGAGGTAGTTGGGGTGCGTGGTGAACGGCGGCACGCGGCGGAACAGCGCCTCGAGCATGATCAGCTCCTCGTCGGTGTGGTTGATCACGGGGGCCTCCACGAGGGGCCGCTCGGGGTCTGCGTAGATGAAGTGCGGGGCGTCGTGGTAGGTGGTGCGGACGGTCTTGAGCTTGCCCGGTGCCACCACCGGGATCAGGTCGGCCAGGCCGTAGCAGGTGCAGGCGTAGGTGAACGCCGGCGTGCTGTCGACGTAGATACCGGTGCCGCGGATGCCGATGGAGGCGAGCGGCGTGGTGATGGCGATCGCCTGCTGGCGCGGTCCCCAGACCGACAGCACTGCGCCGGCGGTGATGCGCATCAGGTTGATGAAGGTCTGATCGTCGCTGTCCAGGCGCACGGTCGTCTCGGCACGGATCAGCAGCGCATCCCGGTTGTGCACCACCAGCGCCTCGCTGTCGGGGCCGGTGACCAGGGTGTTCCCGGGGGCGACGGGGTCGCCGACCTTGGCCGGGCGGCCGTTGATCGTCAGCGTCCCCCTGAGCTGGTTCACGCCCGGAATCGCCGGCACCTCGCCCATCGCCAGCACGTTGCGGATGGCCAGTGTCACGTTGAGGGTGAAGATCCCGGTCAGCGCGGCCGCGCGCAGCAGCAGACGTCGGCGGCGCAGGTCGGTGTGCTCGTCTCCCGCCACGTCCATTGAGCGTCCCCGCCGAGGTCCCGCCGGTGTCCCGGACCATTTTGCGTACAACCCCGTGGCGCGCCGTTGCTGTGGGTCAACCTGCGCCGTGTTCGCGACCCTTGCTCGGCGCGGTCGCCCGGCCGGCGCTGTGTGCGCTTCGCCGGGTGGGGTGCGGCCGGTTCAGTGGGCCGTTGGCTGTTCCGGTGTGCAGCCAACGAAGTGCGCGTACTTGCGGTCCTCGACCAGGGTGTGATCGATAAACCAGCTGCCGAGCATGTCGACGATGTGCACCGGTTTGACGATCTCCTCCTCGAGCATGTGGATGCTGTTGCACAGCCGCTCGATCAGGTCGAAGTGCAGTTGCTTGTGCTCCTCGAGGTCCGGGTAGCCCGACTCGGCCATCATGTTCTCTTCGGAGAGGAAGTGGAACCGCGCGTAGTAGGTCAGCTCGGTCAGCAGCGGACCGAGGGTGCGCGTGGTGCCAGGTGCCGTGATCTTGGCCTCGATCCGGTTGATCAGCTTGGCGAAGTACTGGTGCTGGAGGTCGATTTCTTCGATCCCGGTCAGGTAGTCGGGGCGCCATTCGATCATCGCGTGCCCTCCGTTGGCATGCCGCTCGTCCGTGTGCAGGTCGGGTCATCCACCGGCAGGATAGTTCACTGCGCTGGCGGTGCAATCAACGCTCCCTGGTCCCTACGGGTCCGGCCGCGCGCAGCCATGCTTCGGGCGGCAGGCGTCCGACGTAGGCGAAGCCCCCGCCGTCGGGGCGGAACACCGCCGCCTCGCCCTCGC
>JBFIFF010000212.1:0-3929 GCA_041602955.1 Gammaproteobacteria bacterium
CGCGCCCGAATCTCCTCTCCCGTGGCCTCGAGGGTGGCCGCGGTGCGAGCGACCAGCGTGAGCGCGACACCTTCGGCTGCCAGGGCCTCGGCGCAACCGCGACCGAGGCCGCGGCTTGATGCACAGACCAGCGCCTTCCTGCCTCGGATTCCCAGGTCCATGCCGCTTCTCCGTCGGTGGGTATGCGGCTGATTCTAGACGCTTAGCATAACCCTGCGGCGGCTAATGTTGACTATTTTAGTCGGAAATGAGACAACCGTGTGTAGGCACATACCGGAACAAGAACATGACGGTGAAGAAGGCATGGACGGGGCCGCAGCGGCTCCAGGAGTTCCTGGCCGTTTCGGCGTGCTACCTCGGCCTGGATCGGTCATCCCGCCCACGGGCGGCGGTTCCTGTGGTGGCCAGAAGCGCCGGACGGGGCACCCGACCGCCTCCGCGGCACCCTTGCCGTGCCGCCTGATCCCGTTTCCGCGACCCTTCGCTGGGCTATGCTAGCCCTTCGGCGTCCGTCGCTTAGGGTGGGCGACCGCAGGACCCGGGACGGAGCGCGACCATGGACGATCCGAGGCAGGAGCCTCCCACCGACGAGTTCACCGAGCTAGGGCAGTTCCGTCTCGACCCGGCGACGGTCCGCCTGTTGCCACGCCCGTTCTGCGCGGAACGGGGCGTCGTCGCGCTGACCCGCGGCGAGGGGCCACACGACCCGGTCACCGTCGGCATGGTCGATCCCGACGACCGGCTGCTCGGTCGGCGCGTCGCCGACCTGCTCGAGCGGCCGTTGCGCGCGGTGCATCTCAACCGCTTCGAGATCGATCGCGCGCTCGACCTGGGCTGGGGTCGGCCCACTTCCGACCGCGAGCGACACCTGTTGCGCCGGCGCCCGCTGGACCGCGACGCCGCCGTACCGGAACTGGTCGACCACCTGCTGCTGACCGCCCTCGACCGCGGCGCGTCGGACCTGCACATCGAGTGCTACCGCGAGGACGTCGACCTTCGCCTGCGCATCGACGGCATGCTGCACCAGTCGTTCACCGACATCAGCCCGGTGAACGTTCGCCAGGTGGTTCGGCGCATCAAGGTGCTGGCCGGGCTCGACGTGACCGAGCACCGCGTGCCCCAGGACGGACGCCTGAGCGTCAGCATCGATGCCGGCGAGGCGATGCCGGGACCCGAGGTCGACCTGCGCGTGAGCATCATCCCTGGCCCGGCCGGCGAGGACGTCGTGATCCGCGTGCTCGATGCCGAGGTCGGCGTGCTGACCCTGGCCGATCTGGGTCTGGACGCCGGCACCGCCACCACGCTCGAGCGCCTGCTCTCCAATCCCGAGGGACTCATCCTGGTCACCGGACCGACCGGCAGCGGCAAGACCACGACCCTGTACGCCGCGCTGGGCCGGCTCAACGACGGGCGCCGCAAGATCGTCACCGCCGAGGATCCGATCGAGTACCTGGTGCCGAAGGTCAACCAGAAGCAGGTCACCACCCACGTCGGCATGCATGCCATGCTGCGCGCGCTGCTGCGCCACGATCCCGACGTCATGCTGATCGGCGAGATCCGCGACCTCGAGACCGGGAGCACGGCACTGGCCGCCGCCGCCACCGGGCATCTGGTGCTCGGTACCCTGCACACCCCCGACGCGGTGGGGGCGGTCAGCCGCCTGCGTGGCCTCGGGCTCGACGACCTCGACATCGCCGACGCCCTGCTCGCGGTGCTCGCGCAGCGGCTCGTGCGCAGGGTGTGCCCCGCGTGCCGCCAGCCGGACCCGCCCACCCCGGAACAGGTGGCGCTGTTCGGGCCGCTGCTCGATGGCGTCGAGCCGACCGCCGGGGCCGGCTGCCCGGCGTGCCGCCACACCGGCTACCGCGGGCGGACCGGGCTGTTCGAGTTGCTGCTGCTCGACCCGGCCCAGCAGACGCGGATCGCCGAGCGCGCGCCCGCAAGGGTGCTGCGCGACGCCGCCGCGGCCAGCGGGCACGTGGGCCTGGTCGCCGACGGCTTGGCCAAGGTGCGCGCCGGGCTGACCAGCCTCGACGAGCTGGTTCGGGTCCTGCCCTACCGCCAGCTGGTCACCGCGCGTGACGAGGCCGCGGCCGCGCCGTGACCGACCAGCCCACCCGGCCCGGCCAGGGGTCGCACCGCACCCCGGAGACCTTCGCCTGGCCGTACATCCTCGGCATCGCGCTGGAGCATCGGCGCGAGCTCGTGATCGCCCATGCGGTCGCCATCCTCGCCGCGATGCTGAGCGTGCCGATCCCGCTGCTGATGCCGCTGCTGGTCGACGAGGTGCTGCTCGGACGGCCCGGGGTCGCCGTCGCGGCCATGCAGCAGCTCTTCCCGGAGGCGTGGTGGGGCCCGGTGCTCTACATCGTCGCGGTGCTCGGGCTGACCGTGGTGCTGCGCATCGGTGCGCTGGCGCTGACGGTCTGGCAGACGCGCGAGTTCACGGTCATCGCCAAGGACGTCATCTACCGCCTGCGCACCCAGCTGCTGGGACGGTTGGAGCGCATCTCGATGGCCGAGTACGAGACCCTCGGCAGCGGCGCGGTCACGTCGCATTTCGTGACCGACCTCGAGTCGGTCGACCAGTTCATCGGTGGCACCGTCGGTCGCTTCCTGGTCGCCGTGCTGAGCCTGGTCGGCGTCGCCGCGGTGCTGTTGTGGATGCACTGGCCTCTGGCGCTGTTCATCCTGTGCATGAACCCGCTGGTGATCTGGTTCACGGTGATCCTCGGCAAGCGGGTCAAGGAACTCAAGAAGCGCGAGAACCAGGCCTTCGAGCTGTTCCAGGAGGCGTTGACCGAGACCCTCGAGGCGATCCAGCAGGTGCGCGCCGCCAACCGCGAGCGCCACTACCTCGCGCGGGTGGTCGACCGGGCACGCGGGGTGCGCGACCACGCCTCGGCGTTCGCCTGGAAGAGCGACGCGGCGAACCGCTTCTCGTTCCTGATCTTCCTCATGGGTTTCGAGGTGTTCCGCGCGGTGAGCATGCTGATGGTGGTCTTCTCCGACCTGACCATCGGCCAGATGATGGCCGTGTTCGGCTACCTCTGGTTCATGATGGGCCCGGTGCAGGAGGTGCTGAACATCCAGTACACCTGGTACGGGGCACGCGCGGCACTCGGCCGGGTCAATCGCCTCGCCACGCTTCACCAGGAGCCGTCCTACCCGCATCTGCGCGATCCGTTCCGCGACGCGCGCACGGTCGGCGTCGAGGTGCGCGGATTGCGCTTCGCCTACGGTGACGGCCCGCCGGTGCTCGACGGCCTCGACCTGGCGATCGCCCCGGGCGAGAAGGTGGCCCTGGTCGGCGCCAGCGGGGGCGGCAAGTCGACCCTGGTGCAGGTGCTGATCGGACTCTACCCGGCGCAGGCCGGATCCATCCTGTTCGACGGCGTACCGGTCGAGGAGATCGGCCTCGACGTGGTGCGCGAGCACGTCGCCGTGGTGCTGCAGCACCCGGCACTGCTCAACGCCACGGTGCGCGACAACCTGACCCTGGGTCGGCAGGTCGACGACGCGCGGCTCTGGGAGGCGCTGGGCGTCGCCCAGCTCGAGGCCTACGTCCGTGAGTTGCCCGCCGGGCTCGACAGCGTGGTCGGGCGCCACGGCGTGCGCCTCTCCGGCGGGCAGCGCCAGCGCCTGGCGATCGCACGGCTGGTGCTTGCCGACCCGCGGGTGGTGATCCTCGACGAGGCGACCTCGGCGCTCGACGCCGAGACCGAGGCGCGCCTGCACGCGGCCCTGGCCGACTTCCTCGCCGGACGCACCACGCTGATCGTCGCCCACCGCCTCAGCGCCGTGAAGCAGGCCGACCGGGTCTACGTCTTCGATGGCGGGCGAATCATCGAGGAGGGTCGCCACGATGAGCTGGTGGAGGGCGAGGGGCTGTATGCCCGGCTCTACGGCGGGCTCCAGGGCTGAGCGGC
>JBFIFF010000213.1:0-3907 GCA_041602955.1 Gammaproteobacteria bacterium
GCGAAGTCGAGGGCATGGGCCTCATCGAGGATCACCAGGTTGGTTTGCAGCAGCCCGCGACCCAGGCCGGCGGTGTGACCGCTGTAGGCCCCCTCCCGGATCGCTTTCCTGAGCTGCCCGAGCTCGGCACGGATCAAGTCTTCGTAGCGTGATGACACATCGGTCTCCCTGGCTGCCGGAGAGAGGATCAATCAACCGGGAGATAAATACTAATTATTTATAATTATCTATTTAGATAACATATTTTTATTCCCCTGTTGCCGCGAAGGCCTCTGCCACCTGCTGCGCGATGCGCGCGCTCGCCACGACGACATGGCTCGGAGGGTCGGCGACATAGGAGACGGTGAAGTGCAGCGGGCTGGGGATCCAGCCCGGGTCGAACTCGACCAGGCGGCCCTTGGCAACGTACTCGCTACCGAGCCGACGCGGCAGCGCGGCAACACCCAACCCCGCCTCGACGAGCCGGAAGCAGAGCGTCAACGACGACGACGGGAAGAGCCTCACCTCAGGTCCGACGTGGTGCAACAGGAGCTTCTTGAGTTCACGGTAAGGGCGGGTGTGACGGGCGTAGGTGATCACCGGCTTGGCGAAGGGTCCACGAGACGCTGCGCCATCGCCGTCGACCGCGCTGGCGTACCAGGCCAGCTCGAAGTCGGGTAGATCGAGGTTGTCCACCGAGTACTCGGATACGGGCCCGAGCAGGACGCCGAGATCGATCTCCCCGTCGAGCAGCTGCTGCCTCAGGTTCAGCGAGATGTCGACGTTGAACTCGATCTGCAGCATGGGGAAGCGGTTGTGCAGTTCGGTGATCAGGTCGGGCAGCCAGCACTGCGCGATGGTCTCCGAGACGCCGATGCGCAGGTGGGCTTCGATCCCTTCCGGCGCCACCACGTTCTGCTCGATCAACTCGGTGAGCTGTTCCAGCTGGCGCGCGTAGCCGAGCAGCAGCTCACCGCGCTTGGTCAGGCGCATGCCCGTGGCGTGGCGCTCGAAGAGTTCGGCGCCGACGGTCGATTCGAGGTTGCGGATGCGTGCGGTCACCGCGGGCTGGGTGAGGCTGAGCGCATCGGCCGCCTTGATCACCCCGCCGACGCGCACCACGGTCAGGAAGGTCCTGAGTTGCTCGAGATTCAGCCTGGTCATCGGCGTTACCGGGTCACCACGGCAGGCCGCGGCACAATCCCCAGCAAAGCCCGCCGCCGGAAATCGCGGTACGCGGATTGCCAGCTCCCACGAAGCCTCCGTGTAGGCCTTGACCGCTTCAGTCGGCAGTGTACTTGAGCATCAGGTCCTTGGCATCGACCTGCACTCCGACACCGGTCACCACCTCCGCCACGGTCCCGTCACGCTCGGCGTGCACGGCGGTCTCCATCTTCATCGCCTCGAGCACCAGCAGCAGGTCGCCGGCGTGGACGGCCTGGCCGGCCTGCACCGCCACCTGCGAGACCATGCCCGGCATCGGCGCGGCGACGTGGGCCGGGTTGCCCGGCTCGGCCTTGGGGTGTTTGGGCACGGCGTCGGCCATCGCCCGGTACGGCACCTTGGCGGTACGCGGCTGGCCGTTGAGCTCGTAGAACACCTTCACGTGGCCCTCGTCGTCGGGTTCGCCGACCACCAGGCACTGGATCACCAGGGTCTTGCCCTTCTCGATCTCGACGGCAATCTCGTCGCCCGGCTTCATGCCGTAGAAGAAGGTCGGGGTGTCGAGCACGTGCACCGGGCCGTTGTGCCGGCGGTGGGTGACGTAGTCGGTGAAGACCTTCGGGTACATCAGCCAGGAGTTGAACTCCTCGTCGCTGATCTGGCGCTGCGCGGCCTTCTCGGCGGCGGCGCGCTCGGCGTCGAGGTCCATCGCAGGCGCTACGGAACCGGGGCGCACGGTGATCGGCTCCGCGCCCTTGAGGATCTTCCTCTGCAGCGCCTTGGGCCAGCCGCCCGGCGGCTGGCCGAGGTCGCCGTGGAACATCTTGACCACGGAGTCGGGGAAGGCGACGTCGCGCGCCGGGTCCTCGACCTCCTCGCGGGTGAGGCCGGCCGAGACCATCGACAGCGCCATGTCGCCGACCACCTTGGACGACGGCGTCACCTTGACGATGTCGCCGAACATCCGGTTCACCTCGGCGTAGGCGCGCGCCACCTCGTGCCAGCGCTCCTCGAGGCCCATCGCCCGCGCCTGCTCGCGCAGGTTGGTGAACTGGCCGCCCGGCATCTCGTGCAGATAGACCTCGGAAGCGCCGAAGCGCAGGTCGCTCTCGAACGCGGCGTAGTCCTTGCGCACCATCTCCCAGTAATCGGAGAACTGGCGGATGGTGGCCGCGTCGAGCCCGGTGTCGCGCTCCCCGCCGCGCAGTGCTGCGACCAGCGAGCCGAGGTTGGGCTGCGAGGTGAGCCCGGAGAGGCTGTCCATCGCGGCGTCGAAGATGTCGACGCCCGACTCGACCGCGGCGAGCACCGTGGCCGCGGCGATGCCGCTGGTGTCGTGGGTGTGGAAGTGGACCGGCAGCCCGGTCTCCTGCTTCAGCGCCGGGATCAGGATGCGCGCGGCGGCGGGCTTGAGCACGCCGGCCATGTCCTTGAGACCGATCAGGTGGGCGCCAACGGCCTTCAGCTCGGCGGCCATCTTCAGGTAGTAGTCGAGGTCGTACTTCGGCCGCTGCGGGTCGAGCATGTCGCCGGTGTAGCAGATGGTGCCTTCCAGCAGCCTGTCGGTCTCCAGCACCGCCTCCATCGCCACCTTCATGTTCTCGACCCAGTTCAGGCTGTCGAAGACGCGGAAGACGTCGATGCCGCTGTCGGCGGCGCGATGCACGAAGGCGCGCACCACGTTGTCGGGGTAGTTGGCGTAGCCGACGCCATTGGCTCCGCGCAGCAGCATCTGGAACAGGATGTTCGGCACCGCTTCACGCAGGTCGCGCAGCCGGTCCCACGGGCACTCTTTCAGAAAGCGCATGGCGACGTCGAAGGTCGCCCCGCCCCAGCACTCGAGCGAAAACAGCGTCGGCAGCCGGCGTGCGTAGGCCGGGGCGACACGCACCATGTCGTAGGAGCGCATGCGCGTGGCGAGCAGGCTCTGGTGGCTGTCGCGCATGGTGGTGTCGGTGACCAGGACCTGCTTCTGCGCCAGGATCCAGTCGCGAAACCCCTCCGGACCGAGGGCGTCGAGCCGGTCGCGGGTGCCCTCGAGCGGCGGGTCCAGCGGGTTCCAGGCCGGCACCTGCGGGCGCGGGTGGGGCGCAGGGAGCGGTCGCCCCTCGACCTCGGGGTTGCCGTTGACGCTGACGTCGGCGATGAAGTTGAGCAGCCGGGTGGCGCGGTCGCGGCGGCGCGGGAAGTGGAACAGCTCCGGCGTCTCGTCGATGAAGCGGGTGGTGTAGTCGGCGCCGGCGAATTTCGGGTGGTTGATCAGGTTCTCGACGAACACCAGGTTGGTGGCCACGCCGCGGATGCGGAACTCGCGCAGCGCGCGGTCCATGCGCCGGATCGCCTCGTCGGGGTTCGGCGCCCAGGCGGTGACCTTCTCGAGCAGGCTGTCGTAGTAGCGGGTGATCACCGCGCCGGAGTAGGCGGTGCCGCCGTCGAGACGGATGCCGAAGCCGGTCGCGCCGCGGTAGGCGGTGATGCGCCCGTAGTCGGGCACGAAGTTGGCCTCGGGGTCCTCGGTGGTGACCCGGCACTGCAGGGCGTGGCCGTTGAGACGGATCGCCGCCTGCTCGGGCACGCCGGAGTCGGCGACGTCGCCGACCCGCGCCCCCTCGGCGATGCGGAGCTGCGCCTTGACGATGTCGATGCCGGTGACCTCCTCGGTCACGGTGTGCTCGACCTGGATGCGCGGGTTGACCTCGATGAAGTAGAACGCCCCGCTGTCGACGTCCATCAGGAACTCGGCGGTACCGGCGTTGACGTAACC
>JBFIFF010000214.1:0-3897 GCA_041602955.1 Gammaproteobacteria bacterium
CCGGGCGGGGCGGGCAGGTTCAGCTTGGTGCCCGTAGCCTCGCCCGTGCCGGTCTCGTCGGCGAAGCCGGTGCCGGGATAGAGGTAGCGTCCGTCCTCGTGGATGTCGGCGATGCACACCGCGGGGTCGTCCTCGAAGGCGTAGAAGACCCCGTCGCCGTGGTGGGCGTCGATGTCGACGTAGGCGACGCGGCGCACGCCGTACTCGGCACGCAGGGTCTCGATCAGCACCCCGGGGTCGTTGAACACGCAGAATCCGCCGGCGCGGTCGCGTCGTGCGTGGTGCAGTCCGGCGATCGGCACGAACACCTTAGCGATCTCGCCCGCCATGATCCGCGCCAGGGCATCGAGGCCGCTGCCGACCACCGTCGCCGCCGCCTCCCAGACGCCACGGAAGGCGGGGGTGTCGCCGTAGTCCAGGTAGCCGGCCCCGCTGGCCGATTGCCCGCGGACGCGCTCGAGGTACGCCTCGGTGTGAAAGCGCCGCAGCGCCTCGGGCGTGCATTCGCGCGGGTCGAGCAGGGTGACGCGGCGGTCCAGCCCTGTGCGCACCGTCTCGCGCCAGAAGGCATCGAGCCGGTCCGGTCCGAACGGGTGCCCCTCGCCGAACCCGTAGCGCGCCAGTGCCGCGCCGTGGTAGAGACCGACCATCCCAATGCCCCCGGTTGCGTGCGGGATGCACCCAGCCTAGACCAGGCCGCGGACGGCGTGACCGGTGGTCACAAGGCCCGGAATTTGCTAACATATCTCAACCGCGTAGCTCATGGCCTCGCGGTCCAGGGATGGGTTGCGATGAGATGGACCCGCCGGGGCCTGCCCCGCCCGTCTCCTCCCCCAGCACCGGTTGCGGTGGTCGGGGAGGGTGCCGTCTGTATGCATCCCGTAGCGGCTGGCGCCGCGACCGTAGCAGCCGACATCAAGGTCCCCGACTCCGCCGATCGAGGCGGGAGAGGGTTCGCCTGTTTCACCGAGATGAGGGAGTTTGGATGAGCAAGGCCAAGGCCAAGACCAAGACCAAGATCAAGACCTGCAGTTCGTGCCAGGAGGCGTCCAAGGAGTTCAACATCAAGGGCACCAAGCGCCTGCCGAGCGGTGGCGAGATCGACTACCAGCTCTGCCGCACCTGCTGCATCACGCTGGCCACCTTCAACCCGAAGGTGCAGCACCGCCAGCGCCAGGACTTCTGGGACACCGTCTGGAACAACATCGGCGCCTGACCCGGCTCCGCAACGGCACTCCTCGCGACGCCCGCGGTCGAATGGCTGCGGGCGTCCGCGTTCCCGACGGGCGCGTATGTGACAGCGCGGGAGGTTTGCAATGGACGACAAGGTGACGAAATCGGACGCCGAGTGGCGGTCCGAGCTCTCCCCGGAGCAGTTCCGGGTCTGCCGCAAAAAGGGCACCGAGCGGCCGTTCACCGGCAAGTACCACGACTGCCACGACGACGGCGTCTACCACTGCGTCTGCTGCGACCAGCCCCTCTACGACGCGCGCACCAAGTTCGACTCGGGCACCGGCTGGCCGAGCTTCACGACGCCGGTCGGTGAGGAGAACGTCGCCTACGCGTCGGACCACAGCCTGTTCATGCGGCGCACCGAGGTTCTGTGCGGGCGCTGCGATGCCCATCTCGGCCACGTCTTCGACGACGGCCCGGCGCCGACCGGCCAGCGCCACTGCATCAACTCCGCAGCCCTGCGTCTGCTCCCGCGCAGCGACGCCGGCGACTGACCGGGCTCGCCGCCTCCGCCACCCGCGCTGGCAGCAGGTGCTGCGCTGCGGCATAATACGCGCCCTCCGGGCCGCGTCCGGCCGCCCGTTGCCACCATGCTCATCAGACACAAGGGGAAGCACATGGCAGACCAGCGTGAAGTACTCGTACTCAGTGGCGTCCGTACCGCGATCGGCGATTACGGCGGCTCGCTGAAGGACCTTAGCGCGACCCAGCTCGGCGCCATGGTCGTCGAGGAGGCCATCAAGCGTTCCGGCGTGGAGGCGGCACGCATCGGGCACGGCGTCATCGGCAACGTCATCCACGGCGAGGCCAAGGACATGTACGTCTCGCGCGTCGCCTGCGTCAACGGCGGCATGTCGCACGACTCCCAGGCGCTGACCGTCAACCGCCTGTGCGGCTCCGGCCTGCAGGCGATCGTCTCGGCCGCCCAGCTGGTGATGCTCGGTGACGCCGACTTCGCCATCGGTGGCGGCTGCGAGTCGATGAGCCGCGCCGCCTACGCTTCGTCCTCGGCCCGCTGGGGCGCGCGCATGGGCGACACCGGCATGGTCGACATGATGGTCGGCGCTCTGACCGACCCCTTCGACACCGTGCACATGGGGATCACCGCCGAGAACGTCGCCGAGAAATGGGGCCTGTCGCGTGACGACCAGGACGCCTTCTCGGTCGAGAGCCACCAGCGTGCCGCCAAGGCGATCGCCGAGGGCCGCTTCAAGGACCAGATCCTCCCGGTGACCCTGAAGTCGCGCAAGGGCGACACGATCTTCGACACCGACGAGCACGTGCGCGGTGACGTGACCACCGAGGGTCTCGGCAAGCTGCGCGCCGTGTTCAAGAAGGACGGCAGCGTGACCGCCGGCAACGCGTCGGGCATCAACGACGGCGCCGCCGCGGTGGTGCTGGCCGAGGCGGGTGCCGCTGCGGCCGCCGGGGTCGAGCCGATGGGACGCCTGGTCTCCTACGGCTTCGCCGGCGTCGACCCGAAGATCATGGGCGAGGGCCCGATCCCGGCGGTCAAGATCGCCCTGGATCGTGCCGGCCTCAAGGTCGGCGACCTCGACGTCATCGAGTCCAACGAGGCGTTTGCCGCCCAGGCGCTGGCGGTGTGCAAGGGTCTCGACTTCGACCCGGCCAAGACCAACCCGAAAGGCGGCGCGGTCGCTCTCGGTCACCCGATCGGTGCCACCGGCGCGATCCTGACCGTCAAGTGCCTCTACGAACTCAAGCGCACCGGCGGGAAGTACGGCCTGGTGACCATGTGCATCGGTGGCGGCCAGGGCATCGCCGCGGTCTTCGAGCGTCTCTGATCGCGCGTTGAACCGGAAACCCGGCCCCGTTCAGGCGGGGCCGGGTTTTTCTTTGCCTGCGATCTGGCCGTAGATCAGCCGCGAGAAGGCGAGACCCGGGCACAGCCCGGTCGCGGCGGCGAAGGGCAGGAAGATGCCCGGGATGTACAACACCCAGCTGGCGGTGCCGAGTCCGGTGTGCAGGATGCCGATCCAGACGATGACGGCGAGTGCGGCGAGGAAGATGCGCATCTCGGGCGGTGCCTTGAACAGTTCCATCGCGAGACTCCACGTGGTGGCGAACGCTATGCCCTCAGCATAGACCCCTCCACGGGCGCCGTTGCCCGGCACCCACCCTGGCCGCTCGATTGTCGCGACGTGCGACGGGTCTTTATGATGCCCCGGTAGGCCTTCGCCGGATGCGGCGTACAGGGAACGCATGGAACACGACTTCTGGCATCGTCGCTGGCGCAAGAACGAGATCGGTTTCCACCAGGAGGAGGTCAATCCGTACCTGGTCGCGCACTGGGACGTTCTCGGCATCCCGCCCGACGGCCCCGTCTTCGTGCCGTTGTGTGGCAAGACCCGGGACATGGCCTGGCTGCGCATGCGCGGGCACCCGGTGCTGGGCATCGAGCTCAGCGCGCTCGCCCTCGAGGCGTTCTTCGCCGAGCAGGGGCTGGATCCCTGGCGCAGGCCGTGCGGCGCGTTCGAGGCGTGGCAGGGTGACGGCTACCAGCTGCGGTGTGGCGACTTCTTCGCCCTCGGGGCGGACGACCTCGGGCCGGTCGCGGCGGTCTACGATCGCGCCTCGCTGATCGCGTTGCCCCCCGCGTTGCGCGTGCGCTACGCCGACCACCTGCGCGGCCTGCTGCCGGAC
>JBFIFF010000215.1:0-3857 GCA_041602955.1 Gammaproteobacteria bacterium
CTGTGCGATGCCGCCGAGCGCGACCCCAACCTGGTCGCGATCACCCCGGCGATGTGCACCGGCTCGGGCATGACGAAGTTCGCCGAGCGCTACCCCGACCGCTTCTTCGACGTAGGCATCGCCGAGCAGCACGCGCTGACGCTGGCGGCCGGGATGGCCTGCGACGGGCTGCGACCGGTGGTCGCCATCTACTCGACCTTCCTGCAACGCGCCTACGACCAGCTGATCCACGACATCGCCCTGCAGGAGCTGCCGGTGCTGTTCGCGATCGATCGCGCCGGTTTCGTCGGCGCCGACGGCGCGACCCACGACGGCCTGTTCGACTTGAGCTACCTGCGCTGCGTCCCCAACCTGGTGGTGATGACCCCCAGCGACGAGCGCGAGTGCCGGCGCATGCTCGCCACCGGCCTGGCCCACCCCGGCCCGGCGGCGGTGCGCTACCCGCGCGGCACCGGGCCCGGGATCGCGCCGGGCGTCGACGATGCCCCGCTGGAGATCGGTCGCGGGCGCGTGCGCCGCGAGGGGCGTGAGGTCGCCCTGCTCGCCTTCGGCAGCCTGCTCCAGACCGCCCTCGAGGTCGGCGAGACGCTCGACGCCACGGTGGTCGACATGCGCTTCGCCAAGCCGCTCGACACCGACCTGATCGACCGCCTCGCCGCCGACCACGCACTGCTCGTGACCGTCGAGGAGAACGTCGTCGCGGGCGGGGCCGGCAGCGGCGTCGCCCAGCACCTGCACGGCAGCGGCCGGCCCTGCCGCCTGCTCCAGCTCGGCATCCCCGACCGTTTCTTCCCCCACGGCACCCAGGCCGGGCTGCTCGCCAGCGCCGGCCTCGACGCCGCATCGATCGAGGGTCGCGTCAGGGCGGCCCTCGCCGGGACCGACCCGATTTCCGACTAATCTGGTAGACTATTGCGCGGCGCCAGTCCGGGCCGCCCCCCCTATTCCAAGGACACCGAGATGAGCACCCCCGTCACCAAGATGGCCGACGTCCAGAGCAGCAGGGACACGCGCAAGATCGCGATCAACAAGGTCGGGATCAAGGACATCCTGCACCCGGTCCGGGTCAGGGACCGCAGCGACGGCGAACAGCACACCATCGCCAACTTCAACATGTACGTGAACCTGCCGCACAACTTCAAGGGCACGCACATGTCGCGCTTCGTCGAGATCCTCAACAGCCGCGAAAAGGAGATCAGCGTCGAGTCGTTCGAGGAGATGCTGCTCGAGATGGCCGACCGCCTGGAGGCGGAGTCGGCGCACATCGAGATGTCGTTCCCCTACTTCGTCAACAAGAAGGCCCCGGTATCGAAAGTGCAGAGCCTGCTCGACTACCACGTCACCCTGATCGGCGAGGCGTGCCACGGCGAGATCTCGACCTGGATCAAGGTGCTGGTGCCGGTGACCAGCCTGTGCCCCTGCTCCAAGCAGATCTCCGAGCGTGGCGCGCACAACCAGCGTTCGCACGTCACCGTCAACGTGCGCACCTGCGGCTTCGTCTGGATCGAGGAGCTGATCGACCTGGTCGAGTCCGAGGCCTCCTGCGAGCTCTACGGCCTGCTCAAGCGGCCCGACGAGAAGTTCATCACCGAGCGCGCCTACGACAACCCCAAGTTCGTCGAGGACATGGTGCGCGACGTCGCCGCGCGGCTGAACGAGGACGACCGGATCTGCGCCTACGTGGTCGAGTCGGAGAACTTCGAGTCGATCCACAACCACTCGGCCTACGCGATGATCGAGCGGGACAAGCAGCCCGACGCGAGCTGAGGTCCGTCCCCGGAGTCGGGACCGACCACCGCACCGACGCCGTCCACACCCCGTCGCGCCGCCTGCGACGCAACCGCGATCGACCTCGACCGTGCCCCGGAGCTGCGCCGCGGGCACAGGTCACCCCTGCCCGCGATGTCACGCGGGGCGCGTTCCTAGCGCGAGCGCAGCTCCAGCAGTGACTCGCCCTGCGTGATCTTCACGTTGCCGAGGAAGGTCATGCCGAGCAACGGCCAGCGTGGCAGCTGCCCCTCGAGCACGGCGGCGCGCACGTTGCGCTGGACGATGGTGCCCACGGCGATCTCGTCGACGATAAGCGAGTAGGCGTAGGTCACGCCGGAGGCGGTCATGATCTGCTGGCGCTCGCCCTGCGCGTAGTCGATGCCGACCTGGTCGGCGAGGTCGGAGCTCAGTGCCACCGCCGTCGCGCCGGTGTCGACCTGGAAGGTGACCAGCCGGCCGTTGATCTTGCCCGGGGCGAGGTAGAGGCCCGACGGGCTCAGCGGCACGTGGACCACCTGCGCCTCGGGCGCCGCGAAGCCGGTCTGGATGCGGTCGCCGAGCGGGAACTCGGCCTGCGCGCCGTCGATCTCGAGGATCGCTCGCCGGCTGTTGACCTCGATCAGCGTCACCCCCTCGGGGCTGGTCTCGCCGGGACGCAGCACCCGCCGCTTGCCGTCGATCTCGAGGATCGCGCGGCTGCTGGAGAGCCCGCTGACGACCACGCTTTCCGGGGCCGCCCAGACCGAGACGGCCGCTGA
The DNA here is from genome assembly GCA_041602955.1 of Gammaproteobacteria bacterium. Lineage (GTDB taxonomy): Bacteria > Pseudomonadota > Gammaproteobacteria > QNFN01 > QNFN01 > QNFN01. The sequence goes on from JBFIFF010000215.1 coordinate 2,529, forward strand.
CAGCAACAGCGCGGCGAGCCCGCCCCGCAACCTCCTTCCACGCCTGCCGTTCGCTCCGGGCACCCGCGCGCTCCCGTTCCACTTCACCTGAGGATGGCACATCACCGCGTGCCCGGCCGTGCACGGCCTTGCCCCCGGCCGGCCGGTTGCGGACACTGGACCCATGGTACGCACCGAGATCGAGATTCGCACCCCCGCCCACCAGGCCCTGGTGGCCATCACCGCGCAGGTCGAGGCGGCGTGCCGCGAGCTCGGCCTGGTCGACGGCGTGCTGCACCTGTTCGTGCGCCACACCACCTGCGGGCTGCTGGTCAACGAGAACGCCGACCCCGACGTGGCCACCGACCTGCTGCGCCGCCTCGAGGCGCTCGCCCCGTGGCACGACCCGGCCGACCGCCACGCCGAGGGCAACACCGCCGCCCACCTGCGCAGCGTGCTGGTCGGCACCGACCTGACCCTGCCGGTCAGCGGCGGCCGGCTCGACCTCGGCACCTGGCAGGGGGTGTTCCTGGCCGAGTTCGACGGCCCGCGGACCCGGCAGGTGACCGTAACGGCGATGACCGGGGCGTAGGCCGCTGCGGCCACGATAGAGGGCAGACCGGTGTCCGATTCCCCCCGCTGCACTGCCGGGGCTTGGGCTCCGTGGACCGGGCAGTGGGTCGTTGCGTCCTGTCGGGCTGAATCCCGGCTACAGAACCAGCAAGACGACCTGCAGCACGACACCGGCGAACGCGCCCGCGAGCAGGTCGTCGAGCATGATGCCCAGGCCGCCGTGCACCCGGCGGTCGACGGTCCGGATCGGCCACGGCTTGAGGATGTCGAAGGCGCGAAACAGCGCGAAGCCGAGCAGCATCGGCAGCCAGCCGGCGGGCGCGGCGGTCATCGCGACCAGGTAGCCGACGATCTCGTCCCAGACGATCGCCGGGTGGTCGTGGACGCCGAGCGCCGCGGCGGCGCGCCCGCAGAGCCAGACCCCGACTCCGGCCAGCAGCGCGACCACCGCGAGGTAGGCGGCGAGCGGCAGCGGCTGCAGCAGCCACCAGAGCGGCAGCGCGACCAGCGTGCCGAAGGTGCCGGGGGCGACCGGCGCCAGGCCGCTGCCGAAACCGCACGCGGCCAGCTGGACCGGGTCGCGCCAGTCGGGCCGGGGCCGGCTCACGCCCCACCGCCGAAGTGGTCGTAGCCGGCGCGCTCGAGGGCGTAGGGACGCCCGTCCGGAGCGAGAAGGCGCAGCCCCGGCACCGCCTCCACGGTGCCGACCCGGGTCACGGGCACGCCGAGGTCCAGGTCGCCAAGGTCGTCGAGACGCGCGGCGGGGAGCGTGAAACA
>JBFIFF010000216.1:0-3856 GCA_041602955.1 Gammaproteobacteria bacterium
CCTCAAGACCCCGCCCGACGCGACCACGCTGCGTGCGCTGCTGAAGAAACTGGGCCTCGGTCCACGGGACATCCTGCGCCAGAAGGAGGCCAGGGAGGCGGGCATCGCCGATCTCGACGGTGATGCGCTGATCGAGGCGCTGGCCGCCCACCCGATCGCCATCGAGCGACCGATCGTCGTCAAGGGCGCCAAGGCGCGCCTCGCCCGCCCACCCGAGCAGGTCCACGAGATCCTCTGAGCCGGCGGGCCTGCGGCCCGTTCCGCGGGACTTCCGCCGGGGGTGCGCTAGGCGAGGTCGCGCGTCCAGCCGCCGCGCCAGTCCCAGACGGCCCGCGCCGTGGCGCCCGGCAGTGGCAACAGGCGCACGTCGAGCGACGGCAGGTCGACCACGGCGCAGCTGCGGTTGAACAGCGTGCTTCCGGGATTGACCACCAGCGTGCCACCGAGCCGCTCGGCGAACAGCTGGTGGGTGTGGCCGACCACCAGCAGGTCGGCGTCCAGATCGGCCAGGCGCGCGTCCCAGTCGGCCCGCGCCCCGGGCTCCGGCACACCGTGTTCGTCGAGCAGGCGGATGCCCTCCATCAGCGAGCGGGGCGGACTGGCGTGGACGCAGTAGAGGCGGCATTCGCCGATGCGCCGGTCGAGCACCGTGGGCAGCGCCTCGAGCCACGCCCGGGTCGCGGCGGTCGCCGGATCGCTGCGTGCGAGGAACCAGCGGTCGTGGTTGCCCTGCACCGAGGCCGCGCCGGCCGCGCGCAGGAGGTCCACGGTGGGGTCGAGGGCGTCGCCGTAGCCCGCGATGTCCCCGGCGCAGATCACCTGGTCGACCCCCTCGCGGGCGAACAGCTCCAGCGCCGCCGCCAACGGCTCGGGGCTGGCGTGGACGTCGCTGACCAGGCCGAGCCGTGTCACCCGCGCGCCGCCCGCTCGCTTCAGCGCCGCAGGACCACCACCTCGAAGCCGCGTTCGCGGTAGCGCGCGATCTGGGCCGGGGCGGCGTCGGCGACGACGACGTAGTCGGGGAAGTCGGCAGCCGCCTTGCCGCGCCAGGAGGCGTGGTTGCCGCACACCTCCACCGGAACCCCGGCGGCGACCAGCGAGCGTACCCGGCCGTGCAACGCAGCCTGCGCGCTGCGCTCGGTGTCGAGCAGCGCGAACTGCTCGCTGCCGTGGGTCAGCACGATCACCTCGAGCCCGGGGAACCGCTCGTGGAGCCGCGTGGCGTGGCCGGCAGCGATCGGCAGCAGCCTGTCGAGGGCGCGTGGGTCGCCGGTGACGATCTCGAACAGCACGCCGGTTGGCGGGGTGTCACGGGCGAGCAGGGCCTCGACTTCGGCCGCCGCTGCCGCGGGTGCGGCGACAGCGGCCAGGAGCAGGCCGGCGAACAGGCGGGGGAGCAGGGCATCGCGCAACGGCATGGCAATCTCGTGCGTGGACCTGTCCGGTTCGACCGCGGCGACGGCGGAAGGTGCGGACGTCTCAGGCGTCGGCGAAGCTCAGGTGGATGCGCCGGTTGCGGCTCCCCTTGCTCTCGATCTTGCCGACCACGATGCGCCCGATCTCGCCGGTGCGGCCGACGTGGGTCCCGCCGCACGGCTGCAGGTCGACGCCCTGGATGTCGACGAGACGCACCCGGCCCTGGCCTTCCGGCGGCTGTACCGACAGCGTGCGCACCAGATCGGGCTGCGCGGCGAGCTCCTCGTCGGTGATCCAGCGCGTGGCCACCTTGAGGTCCGCCTCGATCAGCCGGTCGAGGCCCGCCTGCACCTCCTCGCGCGTGAGCGGGTTGTCGGGCAGGTTGAAGTCGAGCCGCCCCTTGTCCTCGCCGACCGAACCGCCGGTCACCTTGGCGTCGCCGACCACGGCGCAGAGCAGGTGGAGGCAGGTGTGCATGCGCATGTGGCGGTGGCGACGCTTCCAGTCGAGGACGAGGGTGACCGGCGTGCCGGGCTCGAGTCGGGCCGTGAACGGCTCGACCTGGTGCACGATGGTGCCGTCGTCACGGCGCACGGTGCCGATGATGCGCATGTCGCGTGACCCCGACGCCGGTTCGAGCAGCCCGGTGTCGCCGGGCTGGCCGCCCCCCTCGGGATAGAAGATGGTGCGGTCCAGGACGATTCCCTCGGTGTCCGTGGCGATGACCTTCGCGCTGCAGACCCGCGTGTAGGGCTCGGTGCGGAACAGCTCCTCGGTGGGCACGGCGGTCTCCTCCCGGCGTGGCCGGTCGAGTGAGGTAATCAAAAGCGTAGCAAGCGCGCGCCGGTCCTGCCCGGGCGGGGCATCACGCGCTGGAGAATCGCGCCTGCTTCAGCGGCCCTGCCTGGCCAGCTCCGCGCGGATTTTCTCCGCCACCTCCTCGATTGCGGCGACGTCGCCCTTGACCAGCGTCCAGTTCATGGTCATGCCGTCGTCCATCTCGCGCGGGATCAGGTGCATGTGCAGGTGCATCACCGACTGCGCGGCCGCCGCGCCGTTGCACTGAAGGAGGTTCATGCCCGGCGGGGCGAGCGCGGCCTGGATCGCGCGGCCCACCGCCGCCGCGGTACGCGCGGTCGCGGCCACCACCTCGCCCGGCGCCTCGAACAGGTTCGGGTGATGTGCCCTGGGAATCACCAGTGCGTGGCCCGGTTGGACCGGGTGGATGTCCATGAAGGCGATCGTCGCCTCGTCCTCGTGGACGCGGATGCTCGGGATCTTGCCGTCGCGGATCATGCAGAAAACGCAGTCGTCGGCCATGGTTCGGGTCTCCTCGGGCGGTGTCGGTGAAGGGGTTCAGGCCGTCTCGGCGGCCACCGCGGTGTACTTGAAGCCGGGAATCTTGGCGTCGGGGTCGAGCGCCGCGCTGGTCAGCAGGTTGGCGGCCGCCTCGGCGAAGCAGAACGGCAGGAAGAGCTGGCCCGGCTGCAGGTCCGGGTCGGGGCGTGCGCGGGCGACCAGGGCCCCGCGCCGGGAGCGCAACCGCAGCGCCGCGCCGGCGGTGACCCCGAGCCGGGCGAGGTCGTCGGGGTGGACGCCGACCTCCGCCTCCGGCTCGAGGGCGTCGAGGGTGGCCGCGCGCCGGGTCATCGCCCCGGTGTGCCAGTGCTCGAGCAAGCGCCCGGTGATCAGCACGAACGGGTAGTCGGCGTCGGGGGTCTCGGCGGCGGGGCGCAGCGGTGCCGGCACCAGCCGTGCCCGGCCGTCGGCGGTCGGGAAGCTTGCGGTGAAGATCACCGGCTGGCCCGGGTCGTCCGGGGTCGGGCACGGGTAGGTGACCGCGCCTTCGCGCTCGAGCCGCGCCCAGTCGATGCCGGCGATGCTCGGCATCGCGCGGGTCATCTCGGCGAACACCGCGGCGGGCCCGGGGTAGTCCCAGTCGAGACCGATGCGCCGGGCGATCTGCTGGACGATCCAGAGGTCCTGGCGCGCGTCGCCGGGCGGGTCGAGGGCCGGACGCGCGAGTTGCACGCGGCGGTCGGTGTTGGTGAAGGTGCCGCCCTTCTCCGGAAACGCCGAGGCCGGCAGCACGACGTCGGCGTGGAACGCCGTCTCGGTCAGGAAGATGTCCTGCACCACCAGGTGCTCGAGCTTCGCCAGCGCCTCGCGGGCGTGGCCGAGGTCGGGGTCGGACATCGCCGGGTTCTCGCCGAGGATGTACATGCCGCGCACGCTCCCGGCGAGGATGGCGTCGACGATCTCGACCACGGTGAGTCCCGGTTTAGGGTCGAGCGAGGTGCCCCACAGCGCCTCGAACGCGGCGCGGGCGGCGGGGTCGTCGACGCGCCGGTAGTCGGGAAAGACCATCGGGATCAGCCCGGCGTCGGAGGCCCCCTGGACGTTGTTCTGCCCGCGCAGCGGGTGCAGTCCGGTGCCGGGC
>JBFIFF010000217.1:0-3836 GCA_041602955.1 Gammaproteobacteria bacterium
AGGCGACCGAGTTCGAGCGCGATCGCGCGACCGATGCCGCGGCTCGCGCCGGTGACCAGGGCGACCTCGCCCTGCAGGACCTGTTCGCTCATGCTCCCTCCTCGCGTGGTGCGTTCAGTAGCGGACCAGGGCCGAGCCCCAGGTGAAGCCGCCGCCGAAGGCCTCGAGCAACAGCAGCTCGCCGGGCCGGATGCGCCCGTCGCGTACCGCGGTGTCGAGGGCCAGCGGCACCGAGGCCGCCGAGGTGTTGCCGTGCTCGGCGACGGTGTTGACGACGCGCTCCTCGGGCAGCCCGAGCTTGCGCCCGATGGCGGCGATGATGCGGTTGTTGGCCTGGTGCGGGATCAGCCAGTCGACGTCCTCGCGCTTGAGGCCGTTGGTCTGCAGCGTCTCGTCGACGATGCGGCTCAGGGTCGTGGTGGCGACCTTGAACACCTCCTTGCCGCGCATCCTCAGGTAGGGGTCGCGCCCGTCGGCATAGCCACCGGAGATGCCGCCGGGCACCTGCAGCAGGTCGGCGTGCTTGCCGTCGGCGTGCAGGTGGGTCGAGAGGATGCCGGGCTTGCGATCGGCCTGCAGCACCACCGCGCCGGCGCCGTCGCCGAACAGCACGCAGGTGTCACGGTCCTGCCAGTCGATGATGCGCGACATGGTCTCGGCACCGATCACCAGCGCGGTGGTCGCCGCACCGGTGCGCAGGAACTGGTCGGCGACGCCGAGCGCGTAGACGAACCCGGTGCACACCGCCTGGACGTCGAACGCGGCCGGGCCGTGGATGCCGAGCCGGGCCTGGAGCAGGCACGCGGTGCTGGGGAAGATCTGGTCCGGGGTGGTGGTGCCGACCACCACCAGGTCGATGTCGCGCGGCGCGACCCCGGCCGCCTTGAGGGCGCGGCGCGCGGCCTTCTCGGCCAGGTCGCAGGTGGTCTCGCCGTCGGCCGCGATGCGCCGTTCGCGGATGCCGGTGCGCTCGCGGATCCAGGTGTCGCTGGTGTCGACCATCCGCTCGAGTTCGGCGTTGGTCATGACCCGCTCGGGCAGGTAGCTGCCGGTACCGACGATGCGCGCGTATTTCATGCGGTGGCCGTCACCTTGAGCAGCTGGCCGATCTCCTCGCCGATGCGCTTGGGCAGGGCCTTGGCGACCTCGATGCGGGCGATGTCGATGGCGTGGGCGAAGGCGAACGCATCCGCCCCACCGTGGCTCTTGATGACGATGCCCTGCAGGCCGACCAGGCTGGCACCGTTGTAGCGGCGCGGATCGATGCGCCGCTTGAAGCTGCGCAGCACCGGCATGGCGACCAGCCCGGCGAGACGGGTCAGCAGGTTGCGCGCGAAGGCCTCGCGCATGAAGTGGCTGATCATGTGCGCCAGCCCCTCGCTGGTCTTGAGCGCAACGTTGCCGACGAAGCCGTCGCAGACGATGACGTCGGCGTCGCCGGTGTAGACGTCGTCGCCCTCGACGAAGCCGATGTAGTTGAGCGCGCTGGCCGTGAGCAGGGCGTGCGCCTGCCTGACCTCCTCGTTGCCCTTGATCTCCTCCTCGCCGACGTTGAGCAGGCCGACGCGGGGGCGCTCGAGGTTCTCGACCACGCGCACCAGGGTCGCGCCCATCACCGCGAGCTGGAACAGCTGAGCGGCGTCGAGATCGACGTTGGCGCCGAGGTCGAGGACGTGGGTGTGGCCGCGCACCGAGGGGATCGCGGTGATGATCGCCGGGCGGTCGATGCCGGGCAGGGTCTTGAGGACGAAGCGCGCGGTCGCCATCAGTGCGCCGGTGTTGCCGGCGCTGACACAGGCGTCGGCGGCGCCCTGCTTGACCAGGTCGATGGCGACACGCATCGACGAGTCCTTCTTGCCGCGCAGCGCGGCAGCCGGGGCCTCGTCCATGCCCACCACCTGGGTGGCGTGGCGGATGCCGAGACGCTCGCCGTAGCGCGCGAGACCCTCGCCGCAGTGCGCCTCGAGTTGCGCCTGGTCGCCGACCAGCACCAGGCGGACGTCGGGGTGACGGCCGAGGATCTCCAGGGCCGCCGGGATGACCACCGCGGGTCCGTGGTCGCCGCCCATGGCATCGAGGGCGATCGTGACCGCCTGGTTCATCGGCTGCTCACTGGCATGGGCCGGGTGCCGGCCGGACGGGGTCCGGACACGGCGCGGGCGCGACGGGCGTCAGTCTTCGTCCCGGTCCGCGACCACCTTGCGGCCGCGGTAGTAGCCGTCGGGGCTGACGTGGTGGCGCATGTGGGTCTCGCCGGTGGTCTGGTCGGTCGCGAAGGTCGGCGCGCGAAGCGCGTCGTGCGCACGACGCATGCCGCGCTTGGACCGGGTCTTGCGATTCTGCTGAACGGCCATGTGGTTACTCCGGCAGCGGTGCTAGTTCTTCCGCTGCATTCGTTTCAGTTGTCCCAGTGCGGCGAACGGGTTTTCCCGTTCCACCTCGTGCTGCTGCAATTGCTCGAGGTCACGATTGCACGCCGGGTCGGCGTGCAGGGGTACCAGCGGCAACGCAAGCAGCGTCTCGTCCTCGATCAGCGTGGCCGTCGCCAGCCTGTCGTCCGCGAGGTAGAGCGGATCGGTGCCTCGCGGCAGGCGATCCTCGTCGACCCGGTCCTCGATCACGGTCAGCGCGACCTCGCAGGCGAGACGGTAGACCATCGTCCCGAGGCACCGCTGGCATGTCAGGTGCAGGTCGCCGTCGATCTGACCGTTGACTGTGACCCGGCCGTGCCCGTCCTTGTCCAGGCGCAGACGCACCTTCAATGCCCCGCCACCGGAGCCGAGTTCCGACCTCAGCCGCGGCAGTGAATCCACCGGGATTTCACCTACGTACTCGGCCTCGTGCCCGGCCCTGAGCAACGGCCCAAGGAACTCGGGAAGCCCTTCGCACATAAGCAGATAATTGTATTCGGCAGCCGCGAGGGATGTCAAAGAAAGACTTACCTCCCGGTCGTCTGCCCACGACCGAGCCAGCCGCCCTTCTGCCGGTCGTTGAGCCGTTGCAATTCCGCCGCGGCCCGATCGACGCCGATGCGGTGGCACACCAGTTCACGGTAGACGAGGTCGGCACGCCGCCGCCGCCGCACCGCGTCTCCGGCATCGAGGAACTCCTCGACGACCGCCAGCAGGCGCGCGAGCCATGGCGAGCGACGCCTCCGCGCGGCGTCGGCCCCGTCCTCGTCGCGGGCGATCCGCTCGAGGATGGCGTCGCACGCCGCCTGGACCTCCTCGTGCTGGCTCCAGCCACGCCTGCGCACCTCGGCCACGGTTTCGCGCACGGCGCGCTCCGCGAGCACGCCGTACTCCGGGAAGGCGGCCAGTGTGGCAAGCCCGGCCCTGGCGACCACCGGATCGTCGACCAGGGTCTGCTGGCAGGCCCGGTGGCATGCGTCCCAGGCCTGCCAGCGGTAGACGAAGTCGAGCCCCGTCCCCTTGATGTTCTGCATGCCCATGATGCGTGCCCGCAGCCCGGGTGGCGTCGATCCCGCGACGGTCCGGATCACCTCGTCGCCCCGGGCGTAGTAGTCCTCGACGACCACCAGCTTGCGCTGGAACCACTGCCACAGCATGGCCTTGACCCGGGTCTCGAGGGCCGTGTCACGGGCGGTCGCCGCACCGACCGCACTGGCGAGTTGCCGGTACTCCTCCAGCGCCTGGCGATCGGCGGCCACCGCGGCGAGGAGCGCCTCCCGCCCGGGCACGTCGCCGATCGTCTCGGCCAGCCGGTCGGGCTCTCGCCAACGATCCACGGCGACGCTGGACTCGATCCCGAGTCCGACCAGCATGCCGCGCAATCGCCCTTCGACCTGGGCCTCGGAGATGGGCACCCTCAGTCGC
>JBFIFF010000218.1:0-3829 GCA_041602955.1 Gammaproteobacteria bacterium
ACTGCTCGCAGGCGCTGGCGACGATACCGCGCCAGTGGGCGACACGACGGGCGCGTCGCTCGCCGGCGGGCAGCGGCGCCGAGCGCGCCGTGATCAGCGGCACCAGGGTGCTGACACCGAGTGCGACCGCCTTCTGCAGCGTCAGGGCCATGCGGTCGCCGCGCGAGACGGCCTGGGCCAGGTTCGTGGCGAACGGCAGCTCGGCCTCGCGCGAGTCGAAGGCGTCGAGGCGTGCCGTGCAGCGCCGCCTGTCGGCGGTGACCAGGGTCGCGACGTACTCGCCGCCCGTCCCGTCGAACAGGCGCAGCGCGGCGCCCGCTCCGAGGCGCAGGACGCGCACGACGTGGCGCGTCGCCGCTTCGGGCAGGTCGAGTTGTGCGCCGACGGCGAGCGGACCGGGCACGTGGACGCGCGGGACACGCACGGTCACACCCGCGTGGCCAGGTCGATCCCCTCGGCGGCGACACGCGCCACTTCGGCGACCTGCTCCGGGGTGATGACGTAGGGCGGCATCAGGTAGACGACGTCACCCAGGGGGCGCAGCAGCACGCCGTGTTCCAGGGCGTGGCGGTAGACGGTGCGACCGCGCCGTTCCTGCCACGGGAAGGGTTCGCGGGTCCGCTTGTCGCGGACCATCTCGACCGCCAGGATCATGCCGGTCTGGCGCACCTCGGCGACGTGCGGATGGTCGGCGAGCCCGGCACAGGCCGCGGCCATCGCCGCGGCGAGGTCGCGGTTGCGCTCGAGCACCGCGTCGGTGGCGAACAGGTCCAGCGTGGCCAGCGCCGCGCGGCAGGCGAGCGGGTTGCCGGTGTAGCTGTGTGAGTGCAGGAACGCGGTCAGGTTGGTGTAATCGTCGTAGAACGCCCGGTAGACCGTCTCGGTCGTCAGCACCGTGGACAGCGGCAGGTAGCCCCCGGTCAGACCCTTCGACAGGCACAGGAAATCGGGGGTGATGCCGGCCTGCTCGCAGGCGAACAGCGTCCCTGTGCGGCCGAAGCCGACGGCGATCTCGTCGGCGATCAGGTGCACCCCGAAGCGGTCGCAGGCGGCGCGCAGGCGCTCGAGGTAGACCGGGTGGTGCATGCGCATGCCGCCGGCGCACTGCACCAGCGGCTCGACGATCACCGCGCACACCTCTTCGTGGTGCTCGGCGAGCAGCGCCTCCATGGCCAGGAACCTGCGCTCGGCGCAGTCGGCCCAGGTCTCGCCGGGCTCGCGCGAAAAGGCGTCGGGCGACGGGGCGCTGAGCACGTCGATCAGCAGCGGGCCGTAGGTGTCGCGGTAGAGCGGCACGCCGCCGACCGCCAGCGCGCCGAGGGTCTCGCCGTGGTAGCTGTTCTCGAGTGCGATGAAGCGTCGCTTCTGCGGGCGGCCGGCGTTGCGCCAGTAGTGGAAGCTCATCTTCAGCGCCACCTCGACCGCTGCCGAGCCGTTGTCGGCGTAGAAGCAGCGGGTCAGCCCGGGAGGCGCGAGGGCGGTCAGTCGCTCGGCGAGCTCGATGGCCGGGGCGTGGCCGAAGCCGGCGAGGATCACGTGTTCGAGCTCGTCGAGCTGAGCGCGCAAGGCGGCATTGATGTGCGGGTTGGCGTGGCCGAACAGGTTGACCCACCAGGAGCTGATGGCGTCGAGGTAGCGGTGGCCGGCGAAGTCCTCGAGCCACACCCCCTCGCCGCGGCGGATCGGCAGCGGAGGCAGCGCCTCGTGGTCCTTCATCTGGGTGCACGGATGCCACAGCACCGCGAGGTCGCGCTCGGCCATGGCGCGGTTCGCGGGATGCTCCCAGGGCGCGCTCATGTGTCGGACACCTCGACGATCCATTCTTCGCGGGTTTCACCGGACACCCTGCCATCGGCGTCGAAGCGTCGCTCGACGAACTGTGCCTTTCCGTCGCGCGTCACCAGGAACAGCGTCGAGCAGCGCGTCCCGTAACCCGGTGCGTCGACGAAGATCGCCGACAGCGCCTCGCGCCATGGATGAGCGGGACTCGACTCGTCGGGGCCGTGCGTCGCGCGGTCGGTGAGGAGCGCGAACAGTCCGGGTTCGAGGTTCGCGAGCGGCTGATCGAGCAACGCCGCGAAACGCGAACGGGCAGCATCGAGCTTCGGCTCGGCACTGTCGAGCAGGCGGTTGCCGAGACCGTGCACGCCACCGGCCGCGATGCGGCGCAGCGGCTCGGGGTCGCGGTTGGAGAGGCACAGTGCCGTTTCCAGATCGCCGAGCAGCAGGTTGAAGCCGTTGTAGCTGCGCGCCGCGGGTTGCAGCGCGGCGAGGTGATCGTCCGCGTCATCGGCGCCCGCGAGATAGGCGAGCGGCAGGTCGCCACGCGACGGCGCGTCGCCGCGCGTCACGCCCGGTTCGTGGAAGTTGGTCACCAGCGCGAAGCGCGCGGCGCGGGTCACGCCGAGCCAAGTGCCACCCGCGACCACGTCTCGGCCGGCGAGCAGACCATCTGGCGATGTCCAGAAATGCGCCGGTTCGCTTGCACGGGCGTGAAACTCGTCGCGGTTGGCGGCGATGATCAGCGCCGCCTCGGGGTGGGCGTCACGCGCGATCAGCGCCAGGCACACGGCACGGCTCCGTTCAACTGTGCGGGAGGCCCAGCGCTTCCCAGAGGGCGAGCGTGGGCTCGGCACGGTTCATGGTGTAGACGTGCAAGCCGGGCGCGCCGGCGTCGAGCAGGCGCTGGCAGAGCTCGACGGTGACGTCGTGGCCGAAGGCGCGGATCGCCGCGCGGTCGTCGCCGAACCCCTCGAGGCGCTTACGGATCCAGCGCGGGATCTCCGCGCCGCACATGTCGGAGAAGCGCGCCAGCTGGCTGTGGTTGGTGATCGGCATGATGCCGGGCACGATCGGCAGCGCCAGGCCGAGCGCTTCACAGCTGTCGACGAAACGCAGGTAGGCGTCGGGGTTGTAGAAGTACTGGGTGATCGCCCCGTCGGCTCCGGCGCCGACCTTGCGCTTGAAATTCTCCAGGTCGGCTTGCGCCGATGGCGCCTGCGGGTGGAACTCCGGGTAGGCGGCGACCTCGAGGGTGAAGTGGTCGCCGGTGGTGGCGCGGATGTAGGCGACCAGTTCGTTGGCGTAGCGGAACTCGCCGGCGCGGCCCATGCCCGACGGCAGGTCGCCGCGCAGCGCGACGATGCGCGTCACGCCCTCGGCCCGGTAGGTGGCGAGCAGCTCGTCGATGCTCTCGCGCGTGGAGCCGATGCACGAGAGGTGCGGGGCGACGGCGAGGCCGTCGGCGCGGCATGCGCGCACCGTCTCGAGCGTGCCCTCGGTGGTCGAACCGCCGGCGCCGAAGGTGACCGAGACGTAATCCGGCCCGAGCGCGGCGAGCCGCGCCCGGGCCTGGGCCAGGTGGTCGATGCCGTCGGCGGTCTTGGGCGGGAAGAACTCGAAGCTGAAGCTCCGCCCGAAGGCGCGTTGCGACTCCATGGCGCCCCGCTCAGTAGCGGTAGTGGTCGGGCTTGTAGGGCCCATCGACCGGCACGCCGATGTAGTCGGCCTGGCGCCGGCTCATGCGCGTGACCCGGGCGCCGATGCGCTTCAGGTGCAGGCGTGCGACCTTTTCGTCGAGAGGCTTGGGCAGGACATAGACGCCCTTCCCGTAGCGCTCGGGATGGTTGAACAACTCGATCTGTGCCAGCACCTGGTTGGTGAACGACGCCGACATGACGAAGCTTGGGTGGCCGGTGGCGCAGCCGAGGTTCACCAGTCGGCCCTCGGCGAGCACGATGATGCGCTTGCCGTCGGGGAATATCACGTGGTCGACCTGCGGCTTGATGTTCTCCCACGTGTACTTGCGCAGCGAGGCGATGTCGATCTC
>JBFIFF010000219.1:0-3822 GCA_041602955.1 Gammaproteobacteria bacterium
CGAGTACCGGGGCTACGACTCGGCCGGGATCGCGGTACTCGGCAACGCGGGTGGCTGCCTGGAGCGCACCCGCATCACCGGCACGGTTGCCGGGCTCGAGGTGGCGCTCGCCGCGGCGCCGCTGGCGGGTACCACCGGCGTGGCCCACACGCGCTGGGCGACCCACGGCCCGCCGAGCGAGGCCAACGCCCACCCGCACATGTGTCGCGAGCGGGTCGCGCTGGTGCACAACGGCATCATCGAGAACTTCGAGGCGCTGCGCACCGCGCAGGCCGGGCACGAGTTCGACTCCGACACCGACACCGAGGTGGTGGTGCACCGGGTGCACGACCACCTCGCCGAGGGGCACGACCTCCTCGCCGCGGTGCAGGCCACGGTGTCCGAGCTCGAGGGGGCCTACGCCCTCGGCGTCGTCGCCGTCGACGAACCGGGACGCCTGGTCGTGGCCCGGCGCGGCAGCCCACTGGTGATCGGGCTCGGCATCGGCGAGAACTTCATCGCCTCCGACGTCATGGCGCTGCTGCCGGTGACCCAGCGCTTCATCTTCCTCGAGGAGGGCGATGTCGCCGACGTCCGGCGCGATGCCGTCACCGTCTACGATGCGCGCGGCGCGGTCGTCGAGCGCCCGGTGAACAACAGCGAGCTGGCCGCCGACGCCGTCGAGCGTGGCAACTACCGCCACTACATGCTCAAGGAGATCTACGAGCAGCCGCGCGCCCTGGCCGACACGCTCGAGGGACGCCTCGGCGGCGGGCGCCTGCTCGAGCAGGCGTTCGGTCCCAGTGCCACGGCGGTCTTCGACCGCGTGCGCGCGGTGCAGATCGTCGCCTGCGGGACCAGCTTCCACGCCGGCTCCGTGGCGCGTTACTGGATGGAGGCGATCGCCGGCCTGCCCTGCTGGGTCGAGGTGGCGAGCGAGTTCCGCTACCGGCGCCACGTGGTGCCGGCCGAGACCCTGTTCGTTACCATCTCCCAGTCGGGCGAGACCGCCGACACGCTGGCCGCGCTGCGCGCGGCGAAGACGCTCGGCTACGCCCACAGCCTGGCGATCTGCAACGTCCCCGAGAGCTCGCTGGTGCGCGAGTCGGAGCTGGTGCTCATGACCCGCGCCGGACCCGAGATCGGCGTGGCCTCGACCAAGGCGTTCACCACCCAGCTGGTCGCCTTGCTGCTGCTGGTCATCGCGCTGGGGCGGCGGCACCGCCTCGACGAGGCGACCGAGCGCAATCTGGTCGGCCAGCTGCTGTCGCTGCCTGGAAAGGTGGAGCATGCCCTGGAACTCGACCCGGCGATCGAGCAACTCGCCGAGGCGTTCGCCGACAAGCACCACGCCCTCTACCTCGGCCGCGGGGACCACTACCCGGTGGCCCAGGAGGGGGCGCTGAAGCTCAAGGAGATCTCCTACATCCACGCCGAGGCCTATCCGGCCGGAGAACTCAAGCACGGCCCGCTCGCCCTGGTCGACGACGACATGCCCGTGGTCGCCGTGGCGCCCAACAACGAGTTGCTCGAGAAACTCAAGTCCAACCTGCACGAGGTGCGGGCGCGCGGCGGGCGGCTCTACGTCTTCGCCGATAAGGGCGCCGGCTTCGCCTCCGGGAACGGGGTGGAGGTGATGGAGGTTGCCCCGACCGACGAGGTGATCGCGCCGATCGTCTACACCGTGCCGCTGCAGCTGCTCGCCTACCACGTCGCGGTGCTGCGCGGCACCGATGTCGACCAGCCGCGCAACCTCGCCAAGTCGGTCACCGTCGAGTAGGTGGCCTCACCCGGGGTCGGGACGCCGACGCACCGGGCAGAAGCGGCGCCTTCGCCAGGCGCCCCAGGCGACGGCCAGGCAGGCGGCCAGGAAGAGCAGAATCGAGCCCTCCCCCGGGGGCAGCACGAGCACGGCGAACAGCGCCGTGAGCACGCCGCCGCGCATGGCCCACAGGCCGGCCCGGTAGGCCCGTTCGGCCCGTAGCTGCGGCGATGGGCCCTCGGCAGGAAGCCCTGGGCGGTCCCGCCCAGGCCGTTCCGGAGGCCCGTTCAACGGGTCCACGCCCTCTCCACCATGATTGTGTTATGCACAATCGCCCACGGGAATGCCATGGGGGGAGCGCGAGGGGTGGCAGGTGCCGCGTCGGAAAGCCGTATCGAGAGCCATGTGGTTGATTTTATACGCCGAATAAAAAATGGCCAGTTTCTGAACAGATTCCCCGGGGACCAGGTGGGTCAAGCACTTGGGAGGTCGATACAGCACCTGTCCACAAAGTTATCCACAGCGGGTGTGGATGGGCGCGCGATCCCGAGGCGCACGAGCCACTTAGCGCGGCTTGGTCAGGTGACGGATCAACGATCGCGGTCAACTTCGGGTCGCCCGCCGGTGCTCACACCGGCCGGGTGCTAGAGTCGCGCCATGGCCGAACGCCCCGTCATCGAAGTGGCCGTGCCCGTTCCCGTCCGTTCGCTGTTCGACTACCTGCCGCCCCTCGGCGCGGAGGAAGCGATCCCGGATCCGGGCACTCGGGTGCGCGTGCCGTTCGGCCGGCGGCGGATCGTCGGCGTGGTGCTCGGCACGCGCCTCGACGGGAGCGGTGGACGGCGCCTGCGTCGGATCGAGGCGCTGCTCGACGCGGCTCCGCTGTTGGGACGGGACGACCTCGGGCTGCTGCGCTGGGCCGCACGCTACTACCATCACCCGCTCGGCGAGGTGGTCGCCGCCGCGCTTCCGGGGCTCCTGCGCAGGGGCGGTGCGGCCGCGGGGGCGACGCGGACCTGCTGGCGGCTGACGGCGGAAGGACGTCGGGCGGAACCGGGGCTGCTGCGCCGCGCACCGCGCCAGGCGGCGGTCGTCGAGCGTCTGGCGGCCTGTGGCGAGGACGGCACCGACGCGACCGCGCTGGCCACGCTCGAGGGCGACTGGCGCGGGGCCCTGCGCGGCCTGGTCGGCAAGGGCTGGGTGGAGGCGTTCCAGGCGCGAGACGACGGCGCGGACCGGCCCGTGCCGCGCGCCGCACGCCACGCCCTCAACGACGCGCAGCACGCCGCGGTCGAGGCGATCACCGAGGGCGTGGGTTTCGCCCCCTTCCTGCTCGACGGCGTCACCGGCAGCGGCAAGACCGAGGTCTACCTGCACGCCATCGAGCGCGTCGTCGCCGCGGGCCGCCAGGCGCTGCTGCTGGTTCCCGAGATCGGGCTGACCCCGCAGCTTCTCGAGCGGGTCGCCGGACACTTCGGCCGACGTCCGGCCGTGCTCCACTCCGGCCTCGCCGAGGGCGAACGGCTGGCCGCGTGGCTCGCGGCACGCGACGGACGCGCCGACGTCGTGGTCGGCACGCGCTCCGCGGTTTTCGTGCCACTCGCCCGTCCGGGGCTGATCCTCATCGACGAGGAGCACGACCCGTCGTTCAAGCAACAGGACGGCTTCCGCTACCATGCGCGCGACGTCGCCGTGGTGCGCGCACGCGCGGCGGGGGTCCCGGTGGTGCTCGGCTCGGCCACCCCGTCGCTGGAGAGCCTGCACAACGCCCGTCGCGGCCGCTACCGGCTGCTGCGCCTCCCCGCGCGGGCCGGCGATGCCACGCCGCCTACGGTCGAGCTGGTCGACCTGCGCGGACGCACCCTGAGCGCCGGTCTCTCGCCGCGCCTGCTGCAGGCGCTCGACGAGGCGCTGGCCGCGGGGCGACAGGCCTTGGTGTTCCTGAACCGGCGCGGATTCGCCACCACGCTGCTGTGCCACGACTGCGGCTGGGTCGCGGGCTGCCGGCGCTGCGATGCGCGGATGACGCTGCACCTCGCGCGTGGGCGCCTGTGCTGCCACCACTGCGGCAGCGAACGCCG
>JBFIFF010000220.1:0-3815 GCA_041602955.1 Gammaproteobacteria bacterium
GTGTAACCACCCCGCCATGGCCGGCGCGACAGGCGTTGCCTTCATGGCGTCGCACCCCGATCAAAACCCGCCCCGCAGGCGACGAGGCGTTGCACCATCGGAACCTGATTCACTCTATTTTTCAGTGGTTTTAATGACGAACTACGTAGTTCCACTAACCTTGAGGCCTCGCTGACCGTGGTCTTTACTTGAGTGTGACTTGAGTCAACTGACCCATCACGCACATCCCCCTACGGCGCCCGCCCCGGTCGTTCGTTTCAGCGAAAGGGAGTTCCTCATGCCCCGACTCGGCCTCGCTCTGATCCTCCTCCTGCTCGTTGCCGTGGCCCACGCCGCGGTGCCCGACAAGGTCACCCCGGAGGCCGCCAAGGCCAAGGGCTGCCTCAGCTGCCACGACGGCATCGAGGCGATCCGCGAGGAGGGCAGCGCCATGCTCGCCCAGCTCAATGCGCTCAGCAACGCCCATGGCGACCCGGGTGGCTGCGTGATCTGCCACGGCGGCAACCCGCAGGGGCTGACCGCCGAAGAGGCGCACAAGGGAGCGCCCAAGGGGCTGGCCGGGGCCGGCCCACAGGCCTTCTACCCCGACCCCGGCTCGATCTGGATCGCCGACCGCACCTGCGGCCAGTGCCACCAGGGCTACGTCTACCGCCTGCAGCGCGCGCTGATGAACACCGAGGCGGGCAAGATCCAGGGCAACCTGCACACCTTTGGCATCCCCGAGGTGCAGGACTACAACGTGCCGTGGGGCAACTACGACGTCGAGGACACCGACGGGCCGACGCCGAGCATCGGCACCGACGAGTACAAGGCCTACATGACCCGCATGAAGAAGGAGTGGCCCAAGCAGATCCCCGACTCGCTCAAGCAGATCCCCTACCAGGACGTCGACAAGATCGAGGCCGACCCGAAGCTCGCCGGCTTCACCTACCAGCGCCAGCAGTGCCAGCGCTGCCACGTCGCGGTCAAGGGCCGCGAGAAGCGCGGCGATTACCGCGGCATGGGCTGCTCCTCGTGCCACATCCTCTACGGCAACGAGGGCATCTACGAGGGCAACGATCCGACCATCGACAAGGCCGAGAAGGGCCACATGCTCAAGCACCGCATCCACGGCACGCGCGAGGCGGGCAACGGCATCCCGGTCGAGGTCTGCAACTCCTGCCACAACCGCGGCAAGCGCATCGGCGTCACCTACCAGGGGTTGATGGAGTTCCCGTACGGCAGCCCGTTCAACGCCGACGGCAACAAGCAGCCGCCGCTGCACACCAAGAACTACCTGTTCATCTCCGACGACCTGCACCACCAGATCAAGAGCCGGCCGGAGAACCCGCAGGGCGGCCTGCTCTGCCAGGATTGCCACACCACCGTCGACATGCACGGCGACGGCAACATCTTCGGCACCACGCTGGCGCAGGTGGAGATCGAGTGCCAGGACTGCCACGGCACCCCGACCGCCTACCCGTGGGAGCTGCCGATGGGCTACAGCGAGGAGTTCGGCAAGGAGCTCGACCAGACGCCGCGTGGCCTGTCCGACAAACCGCTGATCGAGACCGCCGCCTTCGGCACCCTCTATCCGAAGCAGGACGGTTACCTGAAGACCGCGCGCGGCAACCCGTTCGGCAACGTCGTCAGGTCGGGTGACAAGGTGATCATGCACTCGGCCACCGGCAACGATTTCCAGGTGCCGGTACTCAAGGCACTCGCCGACAGCAACGGCTGGAAGAGCCCGGACGCCATGGTCGCGATGGGCAAGGTCGCCAAGCACGCCGAGAAGCTCGAGTGCTACGCCTGCCACGCCTCCTGGGTGCCGCAGTGCTACGGCTGCCACGTCAAGGTCGACTACAGCAGCAAGGACGGCAAGCCGCTCGAGGACGTCGACTGGATCCTCTCCGGCAACGAGCGCACCCCGGACGGCCAGACCGCCGAATCACCGCTCGGCACGCCCGGCCTCAAGAGCCCCGGCAAGGTCTCCGAGACGCGCTCCTACCTGCGCTGGGAGGAGCCGGTGCTCGGCATCAACGGCGAGGGCCGCGTGACCCCGCTGATGCCCGGCTGCCAGGTGATCTGGACGGTCATCGACCGCCAGGGCAAGACCATCGCCCTGAACCAGACCGCCCGCTCCGAGGACGAGGCGCGCATGCTCGGCCAGGAGCGGCTCCCGCTCGGCATCGACATGGCCCCGGTGCAGCCGCACTCGGCGCAGCGCAAGGCGCGCACCTGCGAGTCGTGCCACAACAACCCGAAGGCGCTGGGCTACGGCATCTCGGGCGGCGTGTTCCAGACCCGCTACACCGAGGACATCGTCGAGGACCTGATCGACCAGAAGACCGGGAAGCCGATCCCGCAGAACTACCAGATCCAGATCCCGAAGATCGAAGGCCTGGACCACGACCTGTCGACCATCGTCAACGAGAAGGGCGAGCAGGTGCAGACCGTCGGCACCCACTGGCCGCTGTCCCGGTCGCTGCCCAAGGAGACCCGCGACGCCATGGAGCGCACCGGGTTGTGCATGGGCTGCCACCGCGAGATGACCAACGAGCAGCTCTGGAACAAGGTCGCCAAGCAGGGCCAGCTCAACAACGAGCAGCACATCGAGCTGATGAACAAGATGCTCAAGGCCTATTCAGAGATGATGAAGTAGGCTGCTGCCAGGGCCACCTCGGGGCGGGATCCGGCAACGGGTCCCGCCCCTTTCCTTGACCGACGGAACGCTGCCCATGATCGCAACCCGAACCCTCCTGCGCCGGACAGGGACCGTCGCGGCCGCGCTGCTCGCGGTCGGCCTCGCCTCGGCCGCGCCCGTGCCCGCGCCTCACGGTGACGAGGACCCGGCGGCACTGGCCAAACGGCTCGGTGCCAGCGCCGCGCACGGCCGCGGTGATCCGCACCGCACCCTCGATGCCGAGCAGCGCATACGCGTCGCCCTGCAGCACCGCGACGCCGGGCGCATGGACCTCGCCGTGGCGACCCTCGACGAGGCCATCACGCTGCAGCCGGGCCACGCCAAACTGCGTTCCGTGCGCGGCAGCCTGCAGCTCGAGATGGGGCGACCCACCGAGGCGCTCGCCGACCTCGAGGTGGCGGTCGAGCTCGCCCCCGACGACCCCCTCGCGCGCACCAACCGGGCCCGCGCCTACGCCCTGTTCGAACGCGCCGACGAGGCGCTGGCCGATCTCGACCGCGCGCTGGAACTGGCGCCCGACCTGGTCGCGGCGCGCTTCAACCGCGGCACCCTGCGCTACATGCGTGGCGACTACCCCGGGGCGCTCGAGGACTTCGCGCGCTGCATCGAGGCCGATCCGCACAGCGCGGCGCCCTACTTCAACCGGGCCATCGTCCTCGACGCCCTCGCGCGCCGTGACGAGGCGGTGACCGACATGCGCCGGGTGCTCGAACTCGAGATCTCCCCGCAGACCGAGCAGGCCGCACGCGAACAGCTCGAGGCGTGGCATGCCCCCGCCGCCGCCCCTGGGTCGTGAGCCGATGAAGCACGCTTCCTGGCCCGGCACGGTCGGCATCGGCCTCGCCCTCCTCGCGCTGCTCGCGGCCGCCCCGGCGCGAGCGGCGGAGCCCTTCGCGCAACTCGCCGAGGAGACCGGCGTCGTCCTCGAGGTGCCCGTCGGCTTCACGGCCGGCCCCGGGCGCAACGACCTGGTCCTGCCCTACGAGCTGACCCTGGTCCACGCCGAGCACCCGATGGAGGCACGCTACGCCGTGCGCCCGATCGGGCGCATGACCATCGACTACAACGACCCCCACAACGCGGCGCCCGAGCCGGAACACCTCTACCCGTTGATGTACGCCGCGCTGGTCGA
>JBFIFF010000221.1:0-3795 GCA_041602955.1 Gammaproteobacteria bacterium
CTTCCCGTCCAGCGCGAGGCGGCCGATTTTCGGCACCAGCCCCCAGTGGCCGCCGATGACGCAGCGGAGCATCCCCTCGTGGCCGAAGGTGTTGAGACCGCGCGTCCTGCCGTCGCCCTGCCCGGCCGCGTAGACCAGGGTCAGGTCGCGCGGCGCACCGGTCTCCAGGAAGCGTTTCTCGAGCGCCAGGGTCAGCGCCTCGGGGATGCCGGTGCCGACGAATCCGCCCATCGCGATGGTCGCGCCGTCGGGGACCTTGGTCACCGCCTCGACGGCCGTCAGCAGTTTCGACGCGGGCATCCTCACCTCCGTTCGCGCAGCCCCGGTTCGCCCGACTATCGCATGGGCTGAGGGGACGGGTCAGCGCCCGATCGGCACCAACAGCACCGGGACCCGGCTGCGCTGGGTCACCTCGCGCGCGGTCGAGCCGATCAGCAGCTCGCCGAGCGCGCTGTGGCCGTGGCTGCCGAGGACCACCAGGCTGGCCTGCTCCTGCTCCGCGTACTCCAGGATCGCCGTGCCCGGTCGCCCCTCGAGGAACATGATGGGGGTCGCCGCGTCCGCGGTGTCGCCGGTGGCGGTGACGATCTGCTCGTGCAGGGCCTTCTCGAGCCGTGCTTGGCCCTCGCGCTGCAGCTTCTCGCGCTGGTCATGGTGCAGGTACTCCTCCATGCGTGCATGCATGAAGGACTGGATCGACTCCAGAACCGTGACCACGACCAGCTTCGCGGCATGCCGGTTGGCCATCTCGACGGCCGCGGCAAGGACTGCCTCGCTGTGTTCTCCGGCGTCGACGGCGCAGACGATCTTGGTGAACTTGGGACGCATCGGTCGGGACTCCTTGTGGGTCAGGCGGTCGTGCGCGGGCGCGCCGCGCGGTCGACCAGTTCCAGGATCGAGCGGTAGGGGATACCGCCGTGGCGCGACAGGCCGATCTCGCAGGTCCGGCTGGTCGAGTAACCGACCGACGCCCCGTCGAGACCGTCGCGCAGCGGGGCCAGCGCCGCGGCGTTGAGTTCCGGGTAGTCGAAGCCGCGATCCCCGGCGAAACCGCAGCAGCCGACGTGCTGCGGGACGACGACCTGCTCGGCGCAGAGCTCGGCCAGCGCGACGGTGCGCGCCTCGAGGCCGAGCTTGCGCCCGCTGCAGGTGACATGCACCGCGACGGTTCCGGGCAGCGGGCGCAGCTCGACCGCCGGCAGCACGAAGCGCTCGACGAACTCGACCGGCTCGTACATCGCCAGCCGGTCGGCGAACTGCTGCTGCAGGTGGAGCAGGCACGGGCTGGTGTCGAACAGCACCGGGTCGTGGCCGTCGCGCGAGGCATCGAGCAGCGCGGCAAGCAGCTCGCGTCCCTTGCGCCGCGCCTCGTCGAACTGGCCCTTGCTGTGGAACGCCATGCCGCAGCAGAGGCCATCGAGCCCCTCCGGCGTCACCACGTCGTAGCCGGCCTTGTCGAGCAGGCGCAGGACCGTCTCGGGCAGCGCCGGCGCGTCACGGTCGGCGACCGCGGGGCCGAGTGTGCGGCTGCCGCAACTCGGCAGGTAGACGACCCGTGGTCTGTCGCCATGCAGCTCGGGGCGAGGCCACGGCCAGGAGGTCGCTCGCGGCATCCAGCGGTGCCACTCCGGCACCCGGCCGCCGCTCGCCCGGCGCAGGCCGCGGGTGACCGCCCCGAGCAGCGCGTCGCCGGTGACCGCCCGGGTCAGGGTCGCGGCGCGCAGGCCGAGGCGGGCGAGCCCGGTGACCCCGGCGAAGTGCTCGCCGAGCCAGCGCGCGCGCCCGGCCTGCTGGCGCCCCTGGCGGTGGCGCAACTCACGCGTCAGGTCGCCGGTGTTGATGCCGACCGGACAGGCGATCGAGCAGAGCCCGTCGGCGGCGCAGGTGTCGATGCCCTGGTACTGGTAGGCGTCGCGCAGCACCTCACGCAGCGGATCGTCCGGGGCCTCGCGCCCGAGCCGCGCCAACTCGCGCCACGCGGTGATGCGCTGGCGCGGCGTCAGCGTCAGCTCGCGCGACGGGCAGTGCGGCTCGCAGAACCCGCACTCGATGCACTTGTCGACGATCGGGTCGGCGGCCGGCAGCGGCTTGAGGTTCTCGAGGTGGACGTGGCGGTTGGCATTGAGGATCACGCCGGGGTTGAGCACCCCGGTCGGGTCGAACAGCGCCTTGATCCGCTCCATCAGCGCGTAGGCGTCACGCCCCCACTCCATCTCGACGTACGGCGCCATGTTGCGCCCGGTACCGTGCTCGGCCTTGAGCGAGCCGTCGTAGCGCCCGACCACCAGCTCGGCGAGCTCGTCCATCAACCCGGCGTAGCGCTCGACCTCGGCCGCGTGACCGAAGTCCTGGGTGAAGACGAAGTGCAGGTTGCCCTCCAGCGCGTGGCCGAACAGGATCGCCTCGTCGTAACGGTACTTGGCGAACAGTGCCTGCAGGTCGCGCACCGCGGCGCTGAGCCGATCGATCGGGAAGGCGACGTCCTCGATGATCACCGTGGTGCCGGTCTCGCGCACCGCGCCGACCGCCGGGAACATGCCCTTGCGGATGTTCCAGAGCTCGGCGAACTCCTCCGGCTTGGCGGTGAATTCGACCGGCCGCACCGTGGTGAAACCCTCGAGCACCTGCTCCACCTCGGCCTGGTGCGCGTCGCGCTCGGCCGCGTCGGCGCCGCGCACCTCGATCAGCAGCGCGGTCACCTCCGGGTCGAAGCCCTTGAGGTCGATGTGCAGGCCGGGGCGTGACTCGACCGAGCGCAGGCCTGCCCGGTCGATCAGCTCGACCGCCGAGACCGGCGTCGGTTTGAGCGCAGTGACGCAGTCGCAGGCGGTCTCGATGTCGGGGAAAAAGACCAGTGCGCTCGCCTTGTGCGGGTGCTCCGGCACGGTGCGGTAGGTGATCTCGGCGATGAAGCCGAGCGTCCCCTCGGAGCCGATCATCAGGTGCTGCAGGATCTCGAACGGATCGTCGAAGTCGACCAGGGCGTTGAGGCTGTAACCGGTGGTGTTCTTGATCTTGAACTTGTGGCGGATGCGTTCGGCCAGGGCCGCGTCGGCATGCGCCTCCCGCGCGAGCGCCGCGAGGCCGTCGAGCAGTGCACCGTGGCTGCGGCGGAAGGCCTCGCGGCTGGCGGAATCGGCGGTGTCGAGCAGCGTGCCGTCGGCGAGGATCACGCGCATCGAGGCGAGCGTCTGGTAGCTGTTCTGCGCCGTGCCGCAGCACATGCCGCTGGCGTTGTTGGCGGCAATGCCGCCGATCATGCAGGCGTTGATCGAGGCCGGGTCAGGGCCGATCTTGCGCCGGTGGGGCGCCAGCACCGCATTGGCGTGCGCGCCGATCACCCCGGGCTGCAGGCTGATGGTCGCGGCGTCGGCACCGAGCCGGTGGCCGCGCCAGCCGGGGCCCAGCTTGACCAGCACCGAGTCGGTGACCGCCTGCCCGGAGAGGCTGGTGCCGGCGGCGCGGAAGGTCACGGCGATGTCGCGTGCGTGGCACGCGCGCAGCACCGCGGTCAGCTCGGCCTCGTCGTCGACGATCACCACCAGCTGCGGCACGAGGCGGTAGAAGCTCGCATCGGTACCGTAGGCGAGGCGACGCAGCGGGTCGACGACCAGTTTCGCGTCGGGGAGGGTCCGGCGGAGCTCGTCGTAGAGTTTCTCGACGGCGATGGAGCGCTCGGGGATGGCCATGGCGTCCTCAGTCGGTCAGCAGCACGATCAGCTCCTTGGGACCGTGCACCCCGTAGACCAGGGTCTGTTCGATGTCGGAGGTCTTCGACGGGCCGGACACCAGCAC
>JBFIFF010000222.1:0-3725 GCA_041602955.1 Gammaproteobacteria bacterium
CCCGGATGGGCGTGCACAGGGTCGCCGCGGGTCGGGCTGTGGGCCGACAGGCCGCACCAAGAGGCACTCAGCCCGGCAGGCAGCCCTCGCAGCCGGCGCACAGCGGCGCGGCGATACGGTCCTCGAGCTCGATCCGCGTGGCGAGCACCTCGCCGACCGCCGAGAGGTCGTCGGCGTAGTCGGGGCCGAACTCGCAGTGGTCCTCGCAGTTGTACTTGTCGTTGAAGCCGAGCAGTGCGTCGGTGGTCGCGGCCACCTCGGGGTAGAGCGCGCCCGCCAGCTCCCACACCTCGCCCTGGCAGGCGCCCTCGTTGCGGATCGCCTCGTAGAGACCGAAGTGGCCGGTGGCCGCGTAATCGACCAGAAGCTGGCAGAAGTTCTGCAACTCCTGCGGGCTGGGTGCGTGTTTTCGTTCACCGGGGACGGTACCTGCCAGGCGGTTGAGCACCACCAGCAGCTCGCGGCGCTCCTCGAGCAGCTCGCGCATCATCTGCTGCGAGCGGTTGAGCTGGGCTTTGGTCTCGGGCATCGGGACTCCAAGGGATCTTCCGGGCAGGTGCCGACCGACAAACCTTGGCACAGGTCGGGGACCCCCGGCAACGGTCCCGGCCTTGACCCGTCGCGCGGCGAACAGGATGCTCGGGTGATCCGCCACCGTCTGGGTCCGATGATGCGCGACACGCTGTTCCCCCATCCGCCGCGCGGCTTCCCCGGCCGCCGCTGGGTCAACATCGCCCTGCGCACGGTGCACCTGCTCGGGGTGGCCGGCATGGGCGGAGGGTGGCTCTACGGCGCCGATCCCGAGGCCTGGCGACCCTACCTCTGGCTGACTCTGGCCAGCGGCACGGCGATGGTGGTGCTGGAACTCGCCGCGACCTGCCTGTGGGTGCTGCAGCTGCGGGGACTGGCGGTGGTGGCGAAGCTGGCCCTGATCGGGCTTGACGCCCCGTTTCCCGAAAGCACGCCGTGGGTATTGGCGGCGGTGATCGTGCTCTCGTCGGTGTTCGCGCACGCCCCGGCCGACGTGCGCTACTTCTCGCCGTTCCACGGTCGGCGCGTCGAGCGCCTGTGAGCGTGCCCGGTCAGGCCGGGCGGGGGATGTCGATGATGCCTTCCATGGTCGAGTACTCGCCGCCGCCGAGGCGACCGAGCGGGTCGATCTGCGCCGCGTCGATCTTGGTGCGCCCCTTGGCGTCGGCGATGACCGCGGCATCGTCGACGTAGAGCGCCCTGACCAGGCCGAGCAGCAGCGTCTGCTTGGCGTTGCCGATCTCGCGGATCTCGTAGCGCTCGCAGGCGAAGGCGACGCGGCAGGCGGCCAGGCGCGGCAACGGGAAGCCCTGGAACGGGACGGTCTCGAGCCCGAGGCGCGCCACCTCGGAGTCGCCGTAGGCGAGCGTCGCCGAACTCGCGGTGACCGCCTCGGCCAGGTCGCGATGGGCGATGTGCACGACGAAGTGGCTGCGCTGCTCGATGTTGACCCGGGTGTCCTTCGGGCTGCCGTCCGGCTTGCGTCCGATCGACAGCATCACCAGCGGCGGATCGCTGCACACCGCGTTGAAGTAGGAGAACGGGGCGAGGTTGTAGTCGCCGGCCGCGTTTTCCGACAGCACCCAGGCGATCGGCCGCGGGATCAGCGTCTGGATCATGCTGAAGTAGGCCTGGGTCGGGGAGAGGGTGGTGAAGTCGACGTACATGGCGCGTGTCCGTGGCGGGGTCCGTCGCCGATTCTACCGGACGCCGGCGATGCGCCGAGCACAGGGCCCCGGGGCGACGGGTGTAAACTGATCACTTCTGCGCTTCCAGGAATCCGCCGCCATGCACATCGTGATCCCGCTCGTGACCCTGCTCTTCGCGACCGCCGTGGGCGCGGCCACGGACCCCGCGACGAGCGTCGTCGGGCGTGTCGCCGAGGTCGCCTTCACCGCCACCGAGAAGACGCTGATCGAGGAGTTCTTCGGCCGGCAGGCCGTGGACGACCCGGACACCGGCGACGCCACGGGCGATGGCAAGGAGGCCCGGGGCGAGAAGGGCGGCAAGTCGAAGAAGATGCCCCCGGGGCTGGCGAAGCGTGACAGCCTGCCGCCGGGCCTGCAGAAACAGCTCGAGCGCAACGGCACGCTGCCCCCCGGGCTGGCGAAACGCGACCTGCCGCCCGACCTCGCGCAGCGCCTTCCGGAGCGTGGCGACGGCACCGAGCGGGTGATCGTCGATGCCGACGTGGTGCTGATCGAGACCACGACCGGGGTGGTGCTCGACATCCTGCGCGGCGTCGCCGGGACCGGGAACTAGGCGCGCAGCGTCTCCACCAGGAACTGCCCACACAGCAGCACCGCCACCACGGCCAGCGCGTTGCGCAGCCAGCGCCGGTAGGTCGGCGCCTCGATGCGTGCACGCAGGCGCATGCCGAGCCAGAGCGACACCCACGCGGCGACGATCAGCGGCAGCGTCTCGACCAGCAGCGAGACGCTGATCACGCCCGCGGCGCTGAACGCCGCGAGTTGGGCGACCTTGCCGCTCAGGAAACAGAGGTTCAGCAGCTGGACCATGGCCGTCATGGCCAGGCCGAGCTCGAGGGTGAAGATGATCAGCAGCGGCACGAGGACGTTGACCGTGCCGGCGAGGAAGCCGGCGGCGAGGCCGAACACGGCGTAGCCCAGCTGGCGGTTGTCGACCAGTCGGCGCAGCGCGCGACCGCCCGGGCGCTGGGGCAGGAGGTAGAGGACGATCATGCCGGCGAGGAGCAGCCGGAACGGTCCCGGGTCACTGACCATCAGCAGCCGCGTGCCGAGGACGCTGCCCGCGACGATGTAGAGCGCCAGCGGCCAGTGGCGACCGATGCTTGTGCGCCAGTTGCCGCCGTGCAGGATGCTGGGGATGTTCACCGCGATGGTCGGCAGCAGCGTGAGCAGGATGGCGCTGCGCACGTCGGTGACCAGCGCGAGCAGCGGCGTGGCGACCATCGGGAAGCCGAAGCCGAGCGTGCCGTGGACCAGGCCGGCGAGGAAGACGATGCCGCAGGCGAGCAGCAGCAGGGCAACGGGGAGGGGGGCGAATTCCGGCATCGCCGTCTCGGGGCGGGGGACCGCGACAGCATAGCAGCCCGGCTCACCGAGGGTGGGATTTCTCCGGGCCTGAAAACACGAAGCCCGGCATCCGTGCCGGGCAATCCCTGTGTGCCGACATCCCGTCGGGGTACGGCGTTTCCTTACTTACGGATGATGCTAACGAGATTGTTGCAGCGCGCCAATTCGTAGATCTACGTATATGGCGCCGAAGTGTGCGTGGTGTGGTGTGGGGTGGGGCGAGGCAGGCGACCGGTCACGCCTACGGACTCAGGGCGGGGCCGAAGGCGAAGGCCGGCTGGCGTCCTTCCTTCCACTCCGCGCAGCCGTAATGGCGCGCCGCGAGCTTCAGCTTCTCGCCTCGGTCGAGCTTCGACAGCAGGTCGTAGGTCGCGGAGAGGTTGTCGTGGCGCAGTTCCAGCAGCGGGCACTCGTGCTGCGGCAAACCGAGCGGGCAGGCGACCGCGAGCCCGAACAGGTAGGCGGTCAGGGCCTGGTCGCTCATCGAAGCGAAGTCGCTGAGGGTCTTGTTGGACATCGTCACGGGACGTGATTACCTGAGACGATTCTGCCTCCCCGGGAGAGGTGGCTCTATCGGCGCGGGATGAAAACCGTGTAAGCCAAAGCTGACATTGGTCACCCTCCGGTCGGAGGTGAGGC
>JBFIFF010000223.1:0-3709 GCA_041602955.1 Gammaproteobacteria bacterium
CTGAAGATGAAGTGCCCGGCGTCGGCTTCGGGCATCGGCGCCTCGTCGAGAGTGCCTTCGCCCGCTCTCTTTCGCACCTGCGCCCGCGACTCTTCGCGTGCCTGTGCCAGAGCCTGCTCCTGCTCGGCGGCATGCCGCTCGCTCGCGGCGAGCATCTCACCATGGACCGCCTGGGCCGCCTCCTCGATCTCGCGCAGCTGGGCCGCGCGCTCGAGTTCCTTCTGTGCGATCAGCTCGTCGAGCGTGGGTCCCTGCGAAGCGGAGCCGCCACGCCGCACCAGGAAGGCGAGGAACAGCAGCACGGCGAACACCGCACCGGCGAGCAGCAGCAGGTTCTCGTTGACCCACTCCATGATCGAGGGTTCGGCCGGCGGGGCCGGGGGTTGCGGCGCGGGCAGACCGGCGGGTGGCGTGACCATGACCGGGGCGGGGGCCGGCGTCGCGGCCTCGGCCACCGGGCCTCCCGCCGGCTGCGCGGCTTCCAGTGCCGCCTGACCAGGGGCCTGCGTGACGGTTGTCTGCTCCGCGGAGGGGGCAACCTGCCCGTTCTCGCGCGCCATGCGCTCGGCCACCAGCTGCAGTTCGGCGGCCTGTTGCCGCAGTTGCAGCAGGCGGTCCTGCAGCTCCGCGTTGAGCTTGCGCTCCTCCGCCGAGGCGGCATTGATCCGGGCGAGCTCCTCCTCGATGGCCTTCATCTCTGGGCTGACGATCTCGCCGTTCTGCCTTTGACCACTGAGTTCGAGACGGAACTCTTCTTCCTTCGACACCGTCGGTTGTGGCGGCTCGGGCGGCGTCTCGGCCTGCCGCTCCTCGACTGCCTCGGGCTCGGTGAGCACGGGTGCGCCGCCCTTGGCCTTGCTGCCGTTCCAGCCCGGCAGGGTCAGGGTCGCGCCGGCCGGCAGGTAGTCGGGACCGCGACCGCGGAACACGTCCGGATTCGCGGCGACCACCTCGTCGATGAGCTGCAGGCGACGCTTGCGGTCGCCGCCGTCGAGGCCGCTGTCGACGATGATGCCGGTCAGGGTCTCGCCGCGGTCGACGTACCACTGGCCACCCTCGACCTTGACCGGCGCGGCCGTCTTTCGCACCACACGCGGCGCCGGCCGGGTCTCGGTCGGGCGTGGAGCCGGTGCGGCACGTGCGGCCCGCGTCGGCGCGGCCATGCCCGGGGGGTCGATCAGCAACGTGATCTCGCGGTAGACACCGCCCGCACCGCACCCGACCTTGAGCGGGAAGACCAGGATCGGATCGGTGTAGGGCCGGTTGGTGGTGATCACCAGCTCGGCGCCCTGCGGGCCCTCGATCATCTGGAAGCGGGCACGCGCCAGGTCCGCGATGAACGGCGACTCCATCCCGGGCGGCGCGGCGATGCGCACGCAGGCGTTGGTGATGTTCTCTCCGGGTGCGAACGAAAGCGTGATGCGCACGCGCAGCGGCTCGCCGAGGTAGGACTCGACCTTCGCCACGCCAATGCCGACCGCACCGGCCGGTGCGGTCGCCACACCGGCCAGGCACGCCAGGCCGAGGCCTATTCTCTTCAGTCGTCTGCGCACGTCCAACATTCCTGACCGACAAGAGTGTCGGGAGTATACGAGCGATTGGTGCGTTGCAACATCGGCACGTGGACCGTGCCTTACGCACCCAACCCGATCAGCTGCATTACCCCAGAGTGTGAGTTTAGCCTTTCTGATCGGTTTTGTGTCAGCCTGACGCAGGACAGACGGACGCCCTTTTCGCCTTGCCATCGCAAGGTGCCATCACCAGAATGAGATGATGGTCTCACGCCTCCCCACGCCCGCCGAGATGATCGCCCGGCTGGTCGCCTCCCCCTCGGTCAGCAGCGTCGACCCGGCCCTGGACATGGGCAACCGCGGGGTGTGCGAACTGCTCGCCGACTGGGCCGAAGGCGTCGGCTTCGCCATCGAGTGGCAGGAGATCCCGGACCATCCCGGCAAGGTCAACCTGATCGCGACGCTCGGCGCGGGACCCGGCGGCCTGGTCCTCTCCGGGCACACCGACACCGTACCCTACGACGCCCGCCGCTGGTCCAGCGACCCGTTCCGTGCCGAGACACGCGAC
This sequence comes from Gammaproteobacteria bacterium, assembly GCA_041602955.1. Taxonomy (GTDB): domain Bacteria; phylum Pseudomonadota; class Gammaproteobacteria; order QNFN01; family QNFN01; genus QNFN01. The sequence goes on from JBFIFF010000223.1 coordinate 2,080, forward strand.
GCACGCATCTACGGCCTCGGCACGGCCGACATGAAGGGCTTCTTCGCCGTGGCACTCGCCGCCGCCGAGCGTTTCGCTGCCGGTCGCCTGCGCCATCCGCTGGTGCTGCTGGCCACCGCCGACGAGGAAAGCGGCATGTGCGGCGCCCGCGAGCTGCTCGCCTCCGGGCGCCCTCAGGCGGACCTGGCCATGATCGGCGAGCCGACCGGACTCGCCCCGGTACGCATGCACAAGGGGGTGATGATGGAGGGCATCCGCCTGGTCGGCCGCTCCGGACACTCGAGCAACCCGGCGCTGGGCAACAACGCCATCGACGGCATGCACCTGGTGATCGGCGAGCTGATGGCCTGGCGCAGCGAGCTGCAGACACGCTGGAGCAACCCGGCGTTCGAGGTGCCCGGGCCGACGCTCAACCTCGGTCACATCCACGGCGGTGACAACCCCAACCGCATCTGCGGGGAGTGCGAATTGCGCATCGACCTGCGCCCCCTCCCCGGGATGGATCTGGCCGCCCTTCACGACGAACTGCACGAGCGGCTCGCCACGCGACTCGCCGACACGGGGCTGCGCCTCGAAATCGAGTCGCTGTTCCCCGGGCTGCCGGGCATGGAGACCCCGGCCGACAGCCCGATGGTGCGCCTGGTCGAGGGACTCACGGGCCTCACGGCGGCCGCCGTGCCGTTCGGCACCGAGGGGCCGTTCCTGCAGCAGCTGGGGCTCGACACCGTGGTGCTCGGGCCGGGCGGCATCGGCCAGGCCCACCAGCCCGACGAGTACATCGCCCTCGACCAGGTGCGCGACGGGGTCGAGCTGGTCTCGCGGCTGATCGCCTCGACCTGCGCCGACGGCTGACCGCGGCCCTTGCCCCGAGTGCTTCGGTAGTTTAAGTTTCCTTCCTAAGTTCCTGTACGGAAAGCCCTGCCACATGGCAGACCCACCGCACACCGACAACGCACAGCACGTCGCGTGGTTTCGCCACTCGTCGCCCTACATCCATGCCCACCGCGGCAGGACGTTCGTCGTCGCCTTCCCGGGCGAGGCGGTCGCCGGTGACGGCTTCGCCGCGTTCGTGCACGACGTCGCCCTGCTCTCGGCGCTCGGTGTACGCATCGTGCTGGTCCACGGCATCCGGCCCCAGGTCGAGGCCCGCCTCGCCGGACGCGACGCCGAATCGTGCTACCACGCGGGCCTGCGGGTTACCGACAGCCTGGCCATGGAGTGCGTCAAGGAGGCGGCCGGGGCGGTGCGCTTCGAGCTCGAGGCGCTGTTGTCGATGGGCGTGGCCAACTCGCCGATGGCCGGGGCCCGGCTGCGGGTGGTCACCGGCAACTTCGTCACCGCGCGCCCGCTCGGCGTGCGTGACGGCGTCGACTTCTGCCACACCGGGACCGTGCGCCGCGTCGATGCCGACGCCATCGTCCGCCAGCTGGCCGAGGGCACGGTGGTGGTGCTTTCGCCGGTCGGCTACTCGCCGACGGGCGAGGTGTTCAACCTGCCCTACGAGGAGGTGGCCGGACAGGTGGCGGCCGCGCTGCGTGCCGACAAGCTGATCTGCCTCATCGACGGCGACGGCCTGCGCACCCCCGAGGGCGGCCTGGTGCGCCAGCTCAGTCCGGCCGACGCCGACACC
>JBFIFF010000224.1:0-3696 GCA_041602955.1 Gammaproteobacteria bacterium
GCCTCGAGGTACTCGAGATGGCCGTGGGCGTGGCCGGTCTCACCCTCCGCGGTCGAGCGGAACACGGTGGCGACGTCGTTGTAACCCTCGACGTCGGCCTTGGCGGCGAAGTAGAGGTAGCGGCGGTTGGCCTGGGACTCGCCGGCGAAGGCGTCCTTGAGGTTCTGTTCTGTCTTGCTGCCTTTCAGTGCCATGGGTATCCCTCCTGGGTTGGTTGAAGCACTCATCCCGCGGACTCCGCCACGGGGCGGCGCCTGCCGGATGTACTGGAACGGGTCTAAATTAGACTAATTCTAAATACGGCGGGCGTCAAGTCGATAACTATGTAGTTGCCATGCGACAGAATTGCCACACGGGGTGTGGGATTCATGGCGACGCGGGCACTCCGCGGGACTTCACAACGGGCCCTTGCAGTGCCGTGACGATGTCGTCGACCACCTCGCCGGGAAGATGGTCGATGCAGGTGACCGTCAGGTCGGCGTGCTTGCGGTAGAGGGCGGTGCGTTCCTCGAACAGCTCAGCGAAGCTCTGGTCGGGTCGGCGTGCGATGCCGCGCGTGTCGTAGTTGTGGATGCGCCGGCGCAACACGTCGACCGGGACGTCGAGGTAGACCACCGGGCCGCACGCCCTGAGGCGGGCCATGGCCGCCTCGGAGTAGACCGCGCTGCCCCCGGTGGCCACGACCAGCCCGTGGCAGTCGGTTGCGAGCAGGACCTCCTCCTCGATGCGGCGCAACTCGAGGTAGTCGCTGCCGTCGAGGATCGCCTGCAGCGTGCGCCCCTCGCGGGTCTGGATCGACAGGTCGGTGTCGAGGAACCCGAGGCCGAGCTCCTTGGCCAGCAGCACGCCGATGGTGCTCTTGCCCGCGCCGGGCATGCCGATCAGGATGACGCTGTCGTGCCGTGAATGGTCCATCCGCCCCCTCCGCCCGCATCGCGGGGTGGAGTGTCACTATACTCAAGTCGTCCCCGCTGCCGGTGGCCTCTCCCATGACCGCGAGCGTCTTCGAGCTGTTCCGGATCGGCATCGGACCCTCGTCGTCGCACACGGTCGGGCCGATGCGCGCCGCGCGTGCGTTCGTCACCGGGCTGCTGGCGGACGACCTGCTCTCCGCGGTGGCACGCCTGACCGTCGACCTCTACGGTTCGCTCGCCGCGACCGGGCCGGGCCACGGCACGCCCAAGGCAGTGCTGCTCGGTCTCGAGGGCGAACGCCCGGAGACGGTCGACATCGAGGCCATTCCGGCGCGGGTGGCGGCGATCCGCGACGCGGCCCGGCTGGCCCTGGCCGGGCGGCACACGATCGATTTCGCGCGCGACCGCGACCTGCGCTTCCATGCCGACGCGCAGCTGCCGGAGCATCCCAACGGGATGCGCTTCACCGCCCTGGACGAGCGGGGCGGGGTGTTGCGGGAAACCGTCTTCCTGTCGGTCGGGGGCGGCAGCGTGGTCGTGCGCGGCGAATCCCCCGCGCCGCTCGACGCGGCCGACGCCGCGCTGCCTTACCCGTTCGCCAGCGCGGCGGAACTGCTGGACCGTTGTGCCGTGACGGGCCTGCCGGTCAGCGGGGTGATGCGGGCCAACGAGGTGGCGCGGCACGGCGAGGACGGATTGTCCGAGGGGCTCGAGGCCATCTGGAGCGTCATGCGCAGGTGCGTCGAGCGCGGCTGCCGCAGCGAGGGGGTGCTGCCGGGCGGGCTCGACCTGCGTCGCCGCGCCCCGGCGCTCCATCGCCAGCTCGCCGGGGCGAACACCGAGGGCGGGTCCGACCCCCTGACCGCCCTCGACTGGGTCGGGCTCTACGCCCTGGCCGTCAACGAGGAGAACGCCGCCGGCGGGCGGGTCGTCACGGCGCCGACCAACGGCGCCGCCGGCATCGTCCCGGCGGTGCTGCACTACTACCGCAAGTGGATCCCCGGGGCCGACGATGGCGGCGTGGAGCGCTTCCTGTTGGTCGCGGGCGCGATCGGCGGCCTGTACAAGGAGAACGCCTCGCTCAGCGGCGCCGAGGTCGGCTGCCAGGGCGAGGTGGGGGTCGCCTGCTCGATGGCCGCAGGTGCCCTCGCCGAGGTGCTCGGCGGCACACCGCGGCAGGTCGAGAACGCCGCCGAGATCGGCATGGAACACAACCTCGGACTCACCTGCGACCCGGTCGGGGGACTGGTGCAGGTGCCGTGCATCGAGCGCAACGCCATGGGCGCGGTCAAGGCGATCGCCGCGGCACGCATGGCGCTGCGCGGTGACGGCGAGCACCTGGTCTCGCTCGACCGGGTGATCCAGACCATGCGCGAGACGGGGCGTGACATGGCGTCGAAGTACAAGGAGACGGCCACCGGCGGGTTGGCCGTGACCGGCCTGGGCGTCCCGGTCAGCGTCACGGAGTGCTGATGCGCCGGCCGCTCCTCAGCTCGATTCTCGTGGCCGGTGTGCTCGCCGGTTGCGCGACGGCGCCGCCGCAGCCCGTGTTCTACCCCAACGCCCATTACAACGCCGTTCCACCGGGCCAGGTTCAGCGCGACCTCGCCGACTGCCGCGCGCTGGCGCGCGGGGCGGGGGTCGACGAGACCGGCGATGGCGAGGTCGGGCGCAAGGCCGCGACCGGGGCGGCCGTCGGCGGTGTCGGGGCCGGGGCCTGGGGCCTGGTGCGGGGCGATGCCGGAGAGCGGGCGCTTGCGGGTGCGGCGGCCGGGGCGGCGACCGGAGCCGTCAAGGGGCTGCTCGACGGCGAGCGTGCAAACCCCACCTGGCAGCGGTTCGTCGAGCGCTGCCTCTCGGATCGTGGCTACGACGTGATCGGCTGGAAGTGACGCCGCTCAGGCGTAGCGCGCGAGCGTGAGCCCCTCGGTATCGATCGACGGCGCCTTGCCACCGATCAGCTCCGCGAGCAGGCGTCCCGATCCGGCCGCCATGGTCCAGCCGAGCGTGCCGTGGCCGGTATTGAGGTAGAGGTTTGCCACCGGCGTCGCGCCGAGCACCGGCGGGCCGTCGGGCGTCATCGGCCGCAGCCCGGTCCAGAACTCGGCCCGTTCCGGGTCGCCGGCCCTGGGGAAGAGCGCCAGCAGGCCGTCGAGCACCGCGCGGGCGCGCGTCTCGTCCAGCGCCGTGTCGTGGCCCGCGATCTCGGCCGTGCCGGCGGCGCGCACCCGGTCGCCGAGCCGGCTGATGACGATCCTGCGCCCCTCGTCGGTCAGGCTGACCTCGGGCGCGGCCTCGGGGTCGGTGACCGGCAGCGTCACCGAGTAGCCCTTGACCGGGTAGACCGGCAGGGCGAGCCCCAGCGGCCGCACCAGCGCGGCGCTGTAGCTGCCGGCGCAGAGCACCACGGCCTCGGTCTGGAGCAGTCCCCGGGTGGTCGAGACCCCGGTCACGCGGTCGCCGTCACGCTTGAGCGCGCTGACGCCGACGTCGTAGTAGAAGGTCGCCCCGCGGCGCTGGGCGTCGGCGGCGAGCTGGCGGGTGAACGCGTAGGCGTCGCCCGACTGGTCGTCAGGCGCGTAGACGCCGCCGACGATCCCCTCGGCGTGCTGCAACGCCGGTTCGATGCGCAGCACCTCTGCGCCGAGCAGGATCTCCTGGCGCACGTCGTGGTCGGCGAGGAAGGTGGCGACCTGTCGCCCGTGGGCGAAGGCCTTCTCGTCGGTGTAGACGCACAGGATGCCCGCCTCGCGGTGGTGGTTGCGGATGCCGGTCTCCTCGC
>JBFIFF010000225.1:0-3694 GCA_041602955.1 Gammaproteobacteria bacterium
CATTCCACCGTCTCGCCGTAGAACACCCGGTAGGTCTCCTCGGTGACGAAACCCACGTGCGAGGTGAGCACGGTGTTCGGCAGCGTCAGCAGCGGGTGGTCCGGCGGCAGCGGCTCGCGGTCGTAGACGTCGAGCCCGGCGCCGCCGAGGCGACGCGCTTGCAGTGCCTCGACCAGCGCCGACTCGTCGACGATCGGCCCGCGCGAGGTGTTCACCAGCACGGCGTCGGGCTTCATCCGCGCCAACTGCGCCGCGCCGATCAGGCCTTCGTAGCGCGCCCCGAGCACGAGGTGGATGGAGACCACGTCGGCGCGGGTGAGCAGCTCGTCGAGCCCGACCCGCGTTGCGCCGACCTCGGCGCAGCGCGCGTCGGTCAGGTGGGTGCTCCACGCCAGCACCTGCATGCCGAAGGCGCGGCCGTAGCCGGCGACCAGCCCGCCGTGGCGGCCGAGGCCGAGGACGCCGAGCGTGCGCCCGCGCAGGTCGCGGCCGACGGTGGACTGCCACAGCCCCTTACGCACCGCGCGGTCCTCGGCGACGATCCGACGCGACAGCGCGAGTACCAGGCCCCACGCGAGCTCGGAGGCCGCGTGGCCCGGCGAGGCGGTGCCGCAGACCGTCACGCCGTGGTCGCGCGCCGCGTCGAGATCGATGGCGAGGTTGCGCATGCCGGTGGTGACCAGCAGGCGCAGGTCCGGGAGCTTTTCGAACAGCGTGCGCGGGAACGGCGTGCGCTCGCGGTTGGCGCAGACGACGTCGAAGCCGGCGAGCGCCGCCGCGGCGGCGGCCTCGTCCGCGAACGCCTCGCGGAACACGACGATCTCGGCGCGGGATTCGAGCGGGCCCCAGTCGGCGAGGTCACGCGCGACCCCCTGGTAGTCGTCGAGGAGGGCGATGCGGGTCATGGCGGGCTCCGTGGTCGGGTTCAGCCGTCGCGCATCTCGCGCGCGGTGCTGCCGTCGGCGCTGCCGTCGGCGTAGTGGCTGTAGGCCTCGACGTAGAACGATGCCGGCTCGCCCTGGGCCTCGACCGAGGCGCGAGCGCGCATTGCATCGAGCCACGCCGCGAGGCCACTGCAGGCGGCGGGCAGTTCGAAGCCGCGGTAATGGGCGAGCACCGGGAAGCGCTCGAAGAACGGGTAGAACGCGATGTCGGCGAGGCTGAAGGTCTCACCGATCCACCAGGGCCCGGCGTGACCGGGGCCGTCGCGCTCCATCTCGGCGAGGGTCGCGGTCAGGCGTTGCGCGACGGTCGCGCGACGCTCGGGCGTCTCGGCGAGCAGCAGCTTGTAGTAGAGCGGCGCGAAGTAGACGTTGGCGAAGTCGACGGCGATGCGCACGCGCGCCCGCAGCAGCGGCGTGGCCGGCATCAGTGGCGGCTCGGGGTGGCATTCCTCGAGGTACTCGTTGATCGCCGACGACTCCCAGACCTTGTCGGTGCCGTGCTCCAGCAGCGGCACCTTGCCGGTCGGTGACAGCGCGAGGTACCAGTCGGGGGTCTGCTTGAGGTCGATCGCGACCGCTTCGAACTCGAGCCCCTTCTCGTGCAGTACCAGCCGGGTGCGCTGGGCATAGGGGCAGCTCGGGGCGCTGTAGAGGGTGATGTCGGTCAATGTGGGGCTCCCGCAAACGTACCGGAAGTGTACCGGCGTGGACGGTGCCCGTCTCAATCCCAGGTCGCGCGCGGTGCGACCTGTCAGGGGTACTGCAGCGGCAGCCCCTCGATCGGCCCGAGATCGAAGCGGTCGCGGCGCGAGACCGGGCGGTTCTGCGCGTAGATCACCAGCAGCCGGGCCAGCGACTCCAGCGCGTTGACGTGGATGCGCTCGTAGCCGTGCGAGGCGTCGATGCCGAAGGTCAGCAGGGCCGTGCGGATGTCGTTGCCGGCCTCGACCGCCGCGGCGCTGTCGGAGCGGTAGTAACGGAACACGTCGCGCTGGTGCGGGATGCCGAACTCCTTGGCCAGCGTCAGCAGGTGATGCGTCAGGTGGTAGTCGAACGGGCCGGTGGTGTCGGCCATCGACACGGTGACGCCGAACTCGCTGGAGTTCTGCCCCGGCGCGGTGGTGCCGTTGTCGATCGACACCATCTCGGCGACGTCGCCGTGCAACACCGCCGAGGCGCCGGAACCGACCTCCTCGGTGATGGTGAACAGCAGGTGCAGGTCGGTCGGCAGGGTCTGGCCGGCGTCGACCAGCGCCTTGGCTGCGGAGAGCAGCACCGCGGCGCCGGCCTTGTCGTCGAGGTGGCGGGAGACGATGTAGCCGTTCTCGAGGAACTCGGGCGCGGCGTCGACGGCGATGAAGTCGCCGACGTGGATGTTCAGGCGCATCAGGTCGTCGATGCTGTAGCAGCGCTCGTCGATGCGCAGCTCGACGTGCTCCCAGCCGACCGGGAGGGTGTCGACCTCCTTGTTGAAGGTGTGCCCGGAGGCCTTGAGCGGGAGGATCGTGCCGCGGTAGCTCTCGCTGTCGGTGAACAGCTGCACCCGCGCGCCCTCGGCGAAGCGCGCGCTCCAGTGGCCGATCGGCACCACCTCGAGGCGACCGTTCGGCTTGAGTGCCTTGACCATCGCGCCGAGGGTGTCGACGTGCGCGACCACCGCGCGGTCGGGGCTGCTGACGTGGCCCTTGAGCGTTGCGCGAATCGCGCCGCGCCGGGTCAGCTCGAACGGGATGCCCATGAGCTGCAACTCGTGGCAGACCAGGTGCACGACACGGTCGGTGTAGCCCGAAGGGCTCGGGGTCTTGACCAGCCGCAGCAGGGTGTTGCACAGGTAGTCGGTGTCGATCGGCAGGTCGCGTGCGCGGGTGACCGGGATCGGCTTGAGCGGTTCGTGTTTGTTCATCGCCGCACCAGTATAGCGAGGGGCTCAGGCCGACTGCGGGAAGAGCAGGTCGACGAAGCGCTCGGCGGTCGGCTGCGGTTCGTGGTTGGCCAGCCCCGGCCGCTCGTTGGCCTCGATGATGACGTAGTCGGCCTGGTCCGGCTCGGGGACGATGAAGTCGAGCCCGACCACCGGGATCTGCAGTGCCTGCGCGGCCTTCACGGCGGCTTGTGCCAGCGCCGGGTGGAGCGTCGCGGTGCAGTCGTGGATGGTGCCCCCGGTGTGCAGGTTGGCCGCTCTGCGGACCCTGAGGTCGGTGCCCTCGGGCAGCACGTCGTCGAAGGTGTAACCCGACTCCGTCACGCAGCGCCGGGTCTCGGCGTCGACCGGGATCAGGCTCTCGCCTCCGGTCGCCGCCATGCGTCGCCGGCTCACCTTGTCGATGAGCTGGCGCACGGTGTGCTGCCCGGTGCCGCGGATCGTCGCCGGCCGGCGGATCGCCGCCGCGACCACCTCGCCGCCGATGACGATCACGCGCAGGTCCTGGCCGGGGTGGTAGGACTCGAGCAGCACGTCACCGCAGTGCGCGCGCGCCGCCGCGATCGCCGCGTCCAGGGCTGCGGCGTCGCGCACGTCGACGCTGACCCCGGCGCCCTGTTCGCCACGCAGCGGTTTGACCACCACGCTGCCGTGGCGCTCGAGGAAGGCCAGGTTGGCCTCGTCGCTGCCGGCCAGGGCCTGCTCGGGCACGCGCAGTCCGGCGCGCTCGAGGGTGCGATGGGTGAGCTTCTTGTCGTCGCAGAGCGTCATCGCGACCGCGCTGGTCAACTCGCTCAGCGACTCGCGGCAGGTGATGCTGCGCCCGCCG
>JBFIFF010000226.1:0-3648 GCA_041602955.1 Gammaproteobacteria bacterium
AGGTGCGCCCCCTCGGGCAGCAGCCCGATGACGCGACGCTCCAGTGCCACGACGTTGTGCCCGGTGTGCGCCGACAGCGGGATCACGTCGCGGTAGCACCCCTCCGCGGCCAGCGCCTCGAGACGCGGCAGCAGCACCTGCTTGTCGGCCAGCAGGTCGACCTTGTTGATCGCCAGCAGCAGCGGCGCCGGGTGATCGCGCAACCGATCGCGCACCGCCTCGTCCTCGTCGGTCCAGCGCAGCCGGTCGACCACGAAGACCACCACGTCGACATCGGCCAACGAGGCCGTCGCGGTGCGATTGAGGTAACGGTTGAGCGCTCCCGCGCGGCGGTTGTGCAGCCCCGGGGTGTCGATGAACACCGCCTGCGCATCCCCCACCGTGTGGATGCCGAGGATCGCGTGGCGCGTGGTCTGCGGGCGGCGCGAGGTGATGCAGAGCTTCTGTCCGAGCAGGCGGTTGACCAGGGTGGACTTGCCCACGTTGGGCCGGCCGACCACCGCGACGAAGCCGCAGCGCGTACTCACCGTTCCTCCACCAGCAGGGCCAGCGCACGCGCCGCGGCGGCCTGCTCCGCCTTGCGCCGGCTGGCACCGGAGCCCTGCTGCGGTTCGGCCAGGCCGTCGACGTGGCAGGTGACCGTGAAGGTCCGCTCATGCGCCTCGCCGACGACGTCGGCGAGGCGGTAGGCCGGCAGCGGCCGTCCGTGGCCCTGCAGGAACTCCTGCAGGCGGGTCTTGGCATCCTTGCGCGGCGCCCTGACAGGCAGGGCGTCGAGGCGCCCGGCATAGATGCGGCGGACCAGGTCGCGGGCCGCGGTGAAGCCGCCGTCGAGATAGACCGCACCGAGCAATGCCTCGAAGCCGTTGGCCAGCACCGAGTCGCGGCGGTAGCCGCCGCTCTTGAGCTCGCCGCCGCCGAGGCGCAGGCAGCCGCCGAGGTCGAGTTCGCGGGCCAGCTCCGCTAGGGTCTCGCGGCGCACCAGGCTGGCGCGCAGACGGGTCAGTTCGCCCTCGTCGGCGTGCGGCCGCCGGCGGTAGAGCTCGTCGGCGACCACCAGCCCGAGCAGGGCATCGCCGAGGTACTCGAGGCGTTCGTTGTGGGGCGCGCCGGCGCTGCGGTGGGTCAGCGCCTGGTCGAGGAGCCCGGGGTCGGTGAACGCGATGCCCAGCCGGGCCGCGAGCGCCTCGGCCGCACCCATTACTTCACGGTGAACTCTTCGTCGATGCTGAAGCTGACGAGCGCGTCGACGTTGCCGATCATGTTGGTGCGCCGCTCCCAGGCCATCTGCAGCTTCACCTTGCGCTCCTTCTTCTCGATCTTGATCACGTCGGCGGGGATCTCGATGTCATCGATCGAGAAGCGGCGCAGCAGCATCTTCCTCACCTCGACCGCGGCCGCGCTCTCGAGACCGCCCTGTTCCTTCAGCGACTCGACCTGCTTGAGAACCCGCGAGTACTCGAGGTAGATGGGAGTCAGCTTCAGACCGATCAGCACGAAGAAGCCGATCATCGCGAGGATGACCAGGTAGCCCCAGAAGGTCAGGCCCTGCTGCCGGCGGCGCAGGATGGTCGGATTGTTATTCATGCGTCGTCTCTCCGTGCTATTCGATCCAGCTGCCAATGCGCCCCCACTCCCCGACGTTGAGCCAGATCATGAAGGCCTTCCCCACCAGGTTCGCCTCGGGCACCGGGCCCCAGAAGCGACTGTCGTTGCTGTTGTCGCGGTTGTCGCCCATGACGAAGTAGTGACCCGCAGGCACCGTGTAGTCGCTCCTGATGCCGTGGCCCTCCGGGCAGGCCAGGATCGCGTGCGGTACGTCGCCGAGGTTCTCCAACCGGCGCTCCGTGTCGGTCTGGACGATACGCCCGTCGACGAAAGCGCGGCACCGCGCCTGTTCGCTGTTCCCGTCGTGCTGCTGTTCGACACGCGTTCCGTTGATGTAGAGCGTCTTGCCGACGTAGGTCACCTGATCGCCCGGCAGCCCGACGACACGCTTAATATAGTCGACCGACGGGTCCTCGGGGTACCTGAACACCATCACGTCGCCGCGCCGTGGCGTGCCGATCTCGACGATGCGGGTGTTGAGCACCGGCAGACGCAGGCCGTAGGCGTACTTGTTGACCAGGATGAAGTCGCCGACCAGCAGGGTCGGCAGCATCGATCCCGACGGGATGCGGAACGGCTCGACCACGAACGAGCGCAGCACCAGCACCGCGAGGATGATCGGAAAGAACGACTTCGCGTACTCGACGACCAGCGGCTCCTTGGGTTCGACCGCCGCAGCGGGCGCGGCGTCGCCCATCCCCGCACCCTCGTCCTCGCCAGTCACCGCCGCGCGCCGGGCCGGCCGCCACCAGACCACGTCGAGCAGCCAGATGCCGCCGGTCAGGGCGGTGGCGATCACCAGCAGCAGCGGAAAGTTGAAATCCATGTCCGTCCAGCCCCCGTCACTGGCGCTTGGCGCCGACTTGCAGCACCGCCATGAAGGCGTCCTGCGGGATCTCCACCTTGCCGAACTGCTTCATGCGCTTCTTGCCCGCCTTCTGCTTCTCGAGCAGCTTGCGCTTGCGCGTCGCGTCGCCACCGTAGCACTTGGCCGTGACGTCCTTGCGCAGCGCGCCGACCGTGGAACGGGCGATGATCTGCCCGCCGATCGCCGCCTGGATGGCCACCGCGAACATCTGCCGCGGGATGATCTCGCGCAGCCTCTCGCACAGCTCGCGACCGCGCAGGTAGGCCTGCTCCTTGTGCACGATGATCGACAGCGCGTCGACCCGCTCGCCGTTGATCAGCAGGTCGAGCTTGACCAGGCTGCCGGGCTGGAAGCGCAGGAACTCGTAGTCGAAGGACGCGTAGCCGCGGCTCACCGATTTGAGCCGGTCGAAGAAGTCGAGCACCACCTCGTTGAGCGGCAGCTCGTAGTCGACCGCCACCTGGCCGCCGAGGTACTGCATGCGCAGCTGGTGACCGCGCTTTTCCACGCACAACCCGATCACCGCGCCGAGGTAGTCCTGCGGGACGAGGATCGACGCGCGGATGATCGGCTCGCGGATCTCGGCGATGGCGTTGGCCGGCGGCAGGTCGGCCGGGTTGTCCAGTGCCAGCACCTCGCCGGCGGTGGTCACCACCTCGTAGACCACGGTCGGCGCGGTGGTGATCAGCTCGAGGTCGTACTCGCGCTCGAGCCGCTGCTGCACGATCTCCATGTGCAGCATGCCGAGGAAACCGCAGCGGAAGCCGAAGCCGAGCGCCTGCGATGTCTCCGGCTCGAAGAACAGCGCGGCGTCGTTCAGGCGCAGCTTGCGCAGCGCCTCGCGGAAGTCCTCGTAGTCGTCGGAGTCGATGGGAAACAGACCCGCGAAGACCCGCGGCTGCACCTGCTTGAAGCCGGGCCACGGCTTCGCCGCGGGGCGGTCGGCGGTCGTTAGCGTGTCACCGACCGGGGCGCCGTCGATCTCCTTGATACCGGCGATGATGAAGCCGACCTCGCCGGTGCCGAGGCGCTCGAGACCGACCTCCTTGGGGGTGAAGATGCCGACCTTCTCGACCAGATGGTCGCGCCCGGTCGACATCACGTGCAGCTTCTGCTTGACGCGCAGCTCGCCGTTGACCACGCGCACCAGGGAGATCACGCCGACGTAGGGG
>JBFIFF010000227.1:0-3632 GCA_041602955.1 Gammaproteobacteria bacterium
GCCCCCCGCGGCCCCGACCGCCGCGCCGACCACTGCGCCCTTGCCGTCCTTGGCGATGGCCCCGATCACCGCGCCGGCGGCGGCGCCGATGGCCGCGCCCTTGGTCGCGTTGCTGGTCTTCTCCTCGCGGGTGTAGGGATCGATGGTGGTGCAGCCGGCGAGCCACAGGCCAAGCGCCGCCGCAATCCAGGTTTTGCTGTTCATACCGATACGCTCCGTGCATTCAGACATCTCGCGGGGCGCTGCCGAGCATCGCTCCCGGAGCAGGCATCATAGCCCACCGCTGACCCTGCACACCGTGCTGTGGATCACGACTCCGCCGCCCGGCGGGCGGTGGATGTGCCATCGCCCCGACCCGCAACGCTCGTCTCGGCTTGCCCGGTCGAGCCCTGTTCCAGTAACCTGAGCCGGTTCGCACGCGGCCCTGGTGGCCACGCCAGCCAAAGGGCATAACGACGCGCCGATCGGCCTTGCCGGCCCGGCATGTGCACCGCCGGGCGTACGCCCCCGGGCACGACGACGGACGGGGATATGGAGGACGCACAAACACACCCTGGCGACGCCCGCCACGCACCGGCTCCCGGTGCCGCGGGAAGGGCTCGGGTGAGTCAACGGGGTCTCGACCGCCCCCTGCACGCGCGCCGCCGCCATGCGCCTGTTCGCTAAGCGCCACGGCGAGCCGACCTTCGCCCGGGGCGGCATCCACCCGGACGAGCACAAGGAACTCTCCGCCGAGCGCGCCATCGAGCCGTTCGTACCGCGCAGCGTCACGGTCCCGGTGAGCCAGAGCCTCGGCGCGCCGTCGGTGCCGGTGGTCAAGAAGGGCGACCGGGTCGTGCGCGGCCAGTTGATCGCCAGCGACGAGGCCGGGGGCGTGCCGGTGCACGCGCCGGTGAGCGGCATCGTCAAGTCGGTCGACCGCGGCCTCCACCCGGTGCTGGTGCTGGACATGTCGATCACCATCGAGGCGCGCGCGGAGGCGGCGGAGCCGACCTTCCCCGAGGACCCGGGCTGGGAGGCGCTGCCGCGCCCGGCGCTGCTCGAGCGCATCCGCGACGCCGGCGTGGTCGGCCTCGGCGGGGCCACCTTCCCGACCTACCGCAAGTTGATGCTGCCGGACGACGTGCAGGTCGACACCCTGATCATCAACGGCTCGGAGTGCGAGCCCTACCTCACCTGCGACTACCGCCTGATGCTCGAGCAGCCCGAGGAGGTGGTCCTCGGCGCCTGGTTGATCGCCAAGATCATCGGCGTGCCGCGCTGCCTGATCGGCATCGAGGACAACAAGGCCGACGCCGGTGCGGCGCTGACCGGCGCCATCGGACGCCTCGCCCTCGACCGCCGCGACCACCCGGTCGCGATGGAGGTCGTGGTCACCCAGACCAAGTACCCGCAAGGCTCGGAGAAGCAGCTGATCCAGGCGCTGACCGGACGCCAGGTGCCGCAGCGCGGGCTGCCGATGCAGGTCGGCATCGTGGTGCAGAACGTGGCCACCGCGTTCGCGTGCCTGGAGGCGATCCGCAACCGCAAGCCGGTGATCGAGCGGGTGGTGACGGTCTCCGGGCGCGGGATCCGCGAGCCGAAGAACCTGCGCGTGCCGGTCGGCACCATGATCCAGCCGATCATCGAGGCGTGCGGCGGCTTCGACGAGGAGGTGGTCAAGGTGCTCGCCGGCGGTCCGATGATGGGCCGCGCGCTGGCCGACCTCAACGCCCCGGTGACCAAGGGCACCAGCGGCCTGCTGTTCCTGACCCGCGAAGAGACCAACCTCGACCGCTACCTGCCGTGCATCGGCTGCGGCGAATGCCTCGACGCCTGTCCGCTCGGGCTGGAGCCGAACCGGGTCTCGCAGTACGTCGAGGTGGGCCGCCCGCTCGAGACCGAGGGTTTCGGCGTGATGGAGTGTTTCGAGTGCGGCTGCTGCTCCTACAGCTGCCCCTCCAACCGGCCCCTGGTGCAGTTCATGCAGGTAGCCAAAGCCGCCTACCGCCACGAGGCGGCCCGGAAGAAGATGCACGCGTGAGCACCCCCGCACCCAACCTGCACCTCTCCACCGGCCCGCACATCCGGCGTGGGCGCACCACCGCCGACATCATGTGGCTGGTCAACCTCGCGCTCGCCCCGGCGCTGCTCTGGGCGGTGCTGGTGTTCGGCTGGCCGGTGCTCGGCATCACGCTCTCCGCGGTCGCCGGCTGCGCGCTGGCCGAGCACCTCGCCTGCAAGGTGCGCGGCACCGACACCACGGTGTTCGACGGCTCGGTGGTCTGCACCGGCCTGCTGCTCGCCTACACCCTGCCGCCGGGCATCCCGCTGTGGATGCCGTTCGTCGGCGGCGCGCTGGGCGTGTTCTTCGCCAAGACCGTGTTCGGCGGGCTCGGTTACAACATCTTCAACGTCGCGCTGGTCGGGCGCGCGATCATGATGGCGACCTTCCCGGTCGAGATGACCACCACCTGGATGACCCCGGGATTCGGCCAGGTCGCCGGCGTCGATGCGTTCTCCGGTGCGACCCCGCTGGTGACCCTGACCGGCGGATCCGGGGCGGACGTCGCCGCGATCGCCGGCCTGCCCGAGGGCATGAACCATACCCTCGCCTTCCTGCTCGGCCTGCGCCCCGGCTCGGTCGGCGAGGTGTCGGTGCTGATGATCGTCGCCGGCGCCGGCTTCCTGCTCTGGCAGGGGATCATCAAACTGACCATTCCGCTGAGCGTCCTGGCCGGGGCGCTGGTGCTGTCGCCGTTCTCGCCCGACCCGGTGCTCTACATGCTCTCCGGCGGCCTGTGGCTCGGCGCCTTCTTCATGGCCACCGACTACGTCACCAGCCCGTCGACCCTGAAGGGGCAGATCGTCTTCGGCCTCGGCGTCGGCCTGCTCACCGGCATGATCCGCAACTGGGGCGGTTACCCCGAGGGGATCTGCTACGCCATCCTGCTGATGAACACCCTCACCCCGGCGCTGGACGAGTGGTTCCGCCCACCGCGCACCGCGCCGCGGGGGACCCCGTCGTGAGCCCACCGACCGCTGCCGTCAACACCGCGCCACCGACCGGCCGCGAGATGGCGCAGATCGCCATCGGTCTGACGGTGGTCTGCCTACTTGCCTCGATCATCCTCGGCGGCTTCTACCTGTGGACCGAGCCGGCCAAGGAGCGCAACGTTGCCGCCCGCGAACAGCTGCTGATCCGCCAGCTGCTCGGCCTGTCCGGGACCGCCGAGGTCGGCGAGGTGCGCCGCTACCTGCTGTGGCGCGGATCGTCGCTCGAGGTCTTCTACCTGGGCGACAAGCGCCTGGTGCAGCTCGACGCCGTCGGCAACGTGCTCGCAACCCGCGACGTGCCGGCGGAGGTCGCATCAAGCGATGCCGGAGCCTGGGTCGAGAGCGTCGCCCGGCCGGGGGAGGATCAGGAGCTGCGCTACGTCGGCCGCTTCTTCACCGGCTACGAGAACGGCACGGCCGCGGGCTACGTCATCGAGGGCAAGAGCATCGGTTTCAAGACCTGGATTCGCTTTTTCCTCGCCATCGACCCCGAGTTCAACCTCCGCGGCATCGAGATCATCGAGCACGAGGAGGACCCCGGCCTGGGTGACCAGATCACCGAGCCCTACTTCAAGCACCAGTTCACGGGGCGCAGC
>JBFIFF010000228.1:0-3630 GCA_041602955.1 Gammaproteobacteria bacterium
CACCTCGACCAGGTCCCCGTCGGCGAGCCCGAGTTCGGCCGCCTTCCCGGCGTTGAGCACCACGCCGCCATGACCGCCGACGTTCTCGGCCGCCTCGTGCATCACCTGGATGCCGGCGTTGCCACCCCAGGCGTACTGCATGCTGCGCGCGGTGACGGCCCAGAACGGGTAGTCGCGCATGTCGACCTTGAAGTTGCGCTCCAGCGCCTTCTCCCACATCTCCGGGTAGTGCTTGTACTCCGGCAGCGGGTCGTACTCCTCGAGCTGCTCGTCCCACCAGCTGATGCCGTGCTCGTGCAGGCGCCGGCCGAGCTGCTTGCCGACGCGCATCAGCCGCTCCTGGTAGGGCAGCTCGAAGCGCAGCCCGGCGTCCTCGATCGCCGCGTAGAGGTACCACTTGACGCGCGGGAAGGGCGCGAGGCGGAAGCCGTGTTCGCGGTACCAGTCGAGCCCCTGGTCCTCGGCACCCTCGGTGAGCTCGGCGCTGGCGGCGCGGCAGCTGGCGTCCCAGACCGCCTCCACGGTCGGCGTCTCGTCGGGCGGGAGGGAGAAGTCGTAGTGCTCGCCCTTGAGCGGCACCCCGGCGGCGCCGCGGTTGATCGCGCCGACGTACTTGTCGAGCACGCCGCTGCGCCGCGCCAGCTCGGTGGCGATCCAGGTGAAGTCGCGCGCGTCACCCTGGCCCTCGACCACCGGTTGGCGCAGCGCGAAGCCCTGGTAGTCCCAGAACTGCTCGATGAACTTGGTGCCGCCGACGCGGATCAGCTGCAGCCCCTCGAGGTCGGTGCGGTCGGGCAGCAGGATGTCGGCGAAGTGGTTGGTCTCGTCGCGGGTCAGGGCGAAGCAGACCGTGAACGGGAACTTCGCCAGCACGGCGGTGATCTGGTCGGTGTCCCAGAACGAGATCGCCGGGTTGGTGCGGTAGACGAACCAGATGTCGGGCGGCGTCGCCTGCGGCCAGTGCTCGGGGGCCTTCTGCTGCTGCATCCAGGCCAGGTGGGTCGGGCCGAGTGCCTGGCTCCACGGTGAGTTGGCGACCAGCGGGATCAGCGTGCGGTTGGCGTTGCGCACGTCGGGCTTGGCCAGCCAGCCGGCCTTGTCGGTCGGGTTCATCGGGTAGTCCATGAACCCGTCGGGGTGCGGCTTGACGCTCAGCGCGCGATCGTTCGCCGGCCGGTTCAGGCGCACCGTGGTGCCGAGGGTGCCTCCCGGCACCTCGAGCGCGCCGACCAGGCACGCCATCAGCGTGCGCGCCCAGCAGCAGTCGAAACCACCCCAGCCGTTGTTGACCGTCTTGCCGAGCACGATCGACACCGGGCGGTAGGGGAGTTCGCGGCCCTCGATCTCGACCGTCTCGCCGACCCGGGCGTGGTCGAGGAACTCCAGCGCCAGGCGACGGATCACCTTGTGCGGCACGTCGCAGATGCGCCCGGCCCACAGCGGGGTGTACTCGCTGGTGTGGTCGAGCAGCTTCTGGAATGCCGGCTGCACCTTCTCCAGGCGGTGCTCCCAGGCGTCGTCGTCGGCGCCGATCTCGATGCCCGAGACCTTGAACGTGCCCTCCAGTGCCGGGTCGGCATCCGCGGTGTCGAAGGGCACCGCGCGCTTGCGCTCGAGGCAGTAGATCAGCGGCTTGCGCGTCGCCGGATCACGCAGGAAGAAGCCGTTGGGGGCCACCAGGTAGGGCGAGGTGGTGCGCTGCTTGAGGAACGGGATGTCGAGCCGTTTGCGCTGTTCGTGCAGCATCACGTGCAGCAGGCCGAACATGAAGGCCGCGTCGGTCTTGGGCCGGATCGGCACCCACTCGGCCGAGCAGGCGCCGGTCACCGACAGGTGCGGTTCGATCTGCACCCGCTTGACACCGCGCGCGCGGGCGTCGGCGTGGCGCTTGACCCCGCACACACCACCGGAGGCCTCGATGTTGTAGCCGAACGAGAGGATGTAGTCGGTGTTCGGCGTGTCGGGAGCGACGGTGAAGGCGCGGTGCCAGAGTTCGCCGTAGAGGTGCTCGGAGTGGTAGCACTTGACGCCCTGGCCGCTGCCGAAGCCGAAGTCGATCGGCCCGATCGACGACAGGAACGCCGGCAGCGTGCCCATGTAGTAGGTCGGGGTGCCGCCGCCACCGAAGCTCGCGGCGATGCGCGGGTAGCCCGAGCTGTCGTTCGGGCCTTTCGCCTGCACCGCCTTGAGCCGCTCGGCGATGGTGTCGAGCGCCTCGTCCCACGAGATCGGCACGAACCCGGGATCCTGGTCCTTGCCCTTCTTCGGGTTGGTGCGTTTCATCGGCGTCAGGATGCGGTTCGGGTTGTACAGCTTCTGCACCAGCCCGAACGCCTTGACGCACACCTTGCCGGCCGACGGCGTGACCTCGGCCGCGGCGAAGTTGGGCTCGACCTCGGTGGCGACGCCGTCGACCACCTTGACCGTCAGCAGGTCGGGCCCCGCGACGCACTGGTAGCAGTAGGTCGGGACCTTCTTCACGGTCCCGCCGCCGGACGTGGTCACAGGCCGGCCTTGGCCGCCTTGCCCTTGAGTCGCTCGGCGGTCTTGGCGACGTCGACGACGAAGCGGTTGTGCTTACCGCGCGCGACCTCCTCGACGGCGTCGCGCGCGCGGACGTCGAAGGTCACCGCGCGGCCGTTGACCGCCTCGACGGTGACGGTGATCTCGACCCACATGCCCAGCAGCGTCGCGCCGACGTGATCGATCTCGACCCGCGTGCCGACCGAGTCCTCGCCCGGGTCGAGGTGCGTGAGCAGCAGGTCGCGGCAGGTCATCTCGATGTCGCGCACCAGTTCGGGGGTGGCGTAGACGCGCCCCTCGTCACCCATGAAGTCGATGGTGCGGGCGCGGTCGATGTCGATGCGGGCGGTGGTGGTGACCCCGGTGGCGAGGCTCGCTTTCATCTGGACTCCTCCTGCATTGTGCGTGGCGGGCGTGGCCAGGGAGAGCGCCCGGTGAGGAACCAAGCTTACCTTTACGTAAACGTCACGTACAAGCCGTCCGTGTTCTCATCGGGGGCAGAACCGGGCCTGGCCTGCTCACGACGGCCCGGGCTGCGCCAGGGCAGGGGGGTAGGGCCTATCGCCAGAGGTTGTACTTGAGGATGCACCAGATCGCACGGAACCCGTCGCGCCAGCCGATCTTCTTGCCCTCGGCGTAGGTGCGGCCGTAGTAGGCGATGCCGACCTCGTAGATGCGGTAGCCGCCGCGCGCCAGTTTGGCGGTGACCTCGGGCTCGAAGCCGAAGCGCGCCTCCTCGAGCGTGAGCGACTGGATCACCTCACGGCGAAACGCCTTGTAGCAGGTCTCCATGTCGGTCAGGTTGAGGTTGGTGAACATGTTCGAGAGCAGGGTCAGGAACCCGTTGCCCACCCGGTGCCAGAAGTAGAGCACCCGGTGCGGGCGGTGGCCCATGAAGCGCGAGCCGTAGACGGCATCGGCCTTCCCCTCGACGATCGGCGCGATCACCAGTTCGTACTCGTTGGGGTCGTACTCCAGGTCGGCGTCCTGGACGATGACGATGTCGCCGGTGGCGCGGGCGAAGCCGGTGTGCAACGCGGCCCCCTTGCCGCGGTTGGCCTCGTGGAATACCGCGACCAGATCATCACGCCCCTGCGCCGCCTCGCG
>JBFIFF010000229.1:0-3620 GCA_041602955.1 Gammaproteobacteria bacterium
CTATACACGCAAGGGCGCGCTACGCCACCCCAAGGTTTCCGACATGGTCATGCAGGAACTCGAGCGCATGATCCTCGAGGGCACGCTGCGCCCTGGCGAGAAACTGCTCCCGGAGCGCGAACTGGCCGTTCAGTTCGAGGTGTCCCGCCCGACACTGCGCGAGGCGCTGCAGAAGCTCGAGGCCAAGGGGCTGATCTACAGCCGCCAGGGGGGCGGCAGCTACGTCACCGACACCGTCGAGCGCGCCTTCTTCGATCCGCTCGCCGAGATCATGGCGACCAGCCCAGAGGCCCATTTCGACCTGCTCGAGTTCCGCCACGCGCTCGAGGGCATCACGGCCTACTATGCGGCACTGCGCGGCACCGAAGCCGACCGCGAGGTGATCATGCTGCGCTTCGAGGCGCTGTGCGAAGCGCACGAACTCAAGGACTCGGTCGTCGAGGCGAAGGCCGATGCCGAGTTCCACCTGTCGATCGCGGAGGCTGCGCACAACGTCTTCCTGCTGCACACCCTCCGCGCGCTCTTCGGTCTGCTCGAAAAGAGCATCATCAGTTCGCTGGAGACGCTCTACAGCAAGGAGGCGTCGCGGCGGGAGATCCCGCGTCAGCACACCGCGATGCTCGATGCGATCCTCGCCGGCAAGCCCGAGGAGGCGCGTCAGGCGGTGCATGAACACCTCGCGTTCGTCGAGGAGAACATGCTCAACCTCAGCCGCGAGCGCTCGCGCAAGGAGCGGGCACTGCGCCGCCTGGAGCACCTCGTCCACTGATCCCCGGCGAGGAGTCCGTGGCGACACGGACCGCGCGTGACTACATTGGTGGGAGTCCAACCACCGATGCGGATGCCCCGATGCACCTCGGCAGCCTCCTGACCCGCCACGCCCGCTACCGGCCGCACCACACGGCACTGGTCTGCGCCGGCGAGCGGCTCACCTTCGCCGAGCTCGATCGCCGCGTGAACCGCATCGCCAACACGCTGCTCGCCGCGGGCCTCGGCAAGGGCGAGCGGATCGCCACGCTGCTGCCGAACGGTGTCGACCTGCTCGGCCTCTACTGGGCCTGCGCCAAGACCGGACTGGTGATCGTCCCGATGAGCCCGTTGCTGCAGGCGTCGGCCCTGGCCGGCCTGCTCGAAGACGCCGGCGCACGCGGCCTGGTCGCCGCCACGGCCTACCGCGACACCGTCGACGTGGTGGTCTCGAAGGTCACCGGTCTGGATGCATCGCGCAGCTGGCTGGTCGGCGGTGACGAACACGCGCCCTACCCCGACTTCACCGCGTCCTGCGCCGCGGTCGGCGAGGCTCCGCCCTCCGACGCCGGACTCGGCGACGACGACGTCTACAACATCGTCTACTCCAGCGGCACCACCGGCCAGCCGAAGGGCATCGTCCACACCCACTACGTGCGCTCGATGTACGGCACGCTGTTCGCGCAGGCGTGGCGCATGACCCCGGAGAGCGTGGTGCTGCACAGCGGGTCGATCGTCTTCAACGGCGCGTTCGTGACGCTGATGCCGGCGCTCTTCTGCGGGGCCACCTACGTGCTGATGCAGGCGTTCGATGCCGGCGCGATGATCGAGACGGTACGCGCCGAGGGGGTGACCCACGTCA
Organism: Gammaproteobacteria bacterium; assembly: GCA_041602955.1. Taxonomy (GTDB): domain Bacteria; phylum Pseudomonadota; class Gammaproteobacteria; order QNFN01; family QNFN01; genus QNFN01. Next base: position 1,610 of record JBFIFF010000229.1, read on the forward strand.
TGCTGGTGCCCTCACAGATCATCGCGCTACTCGACCACCCCGACGCCACGCCCGACGCCCTCGGCTCGCTGCAGATGGTGATGTCGCTCGGCGCGCCTCTGCACCTCGAGCACAAGCGGCGTCTCGACGCCCTGCTCCCGGGACGCTTCCACGAGCTCTACGGCCTGACCGAAGGCTTCGTGACCATCCTCGACCGCGCCGACTTCGCCCGCAAGCCCGATTCGGTCGGCGTGCCGCCGCCCTTCTTCGAAATGAAGATCGTCGGCGACGACGGCAGCGACCTGCCCCCCGGGGAGGTCGGCGAGATCTGCGGCCGCGGACCGATCCTGATGCCCGGCTACCACGGCCGCCCCGACCTGACCGCGCAGGCGATCCGCGGCGGCTGGCTGCACACCGGAGACCTGGGCCGGGTCGACGAGGACGGCTTCCTCTACCTGGTCGACCGGCAGAAGGACCTGATCATCTCGGGCGGGGTCAACGTCTACCCGCGCGACATCGAAGAAGTGGCGGTGCAGCACCCGGCGGTGCGCGAGGTCGCGGTGTTCGGCGTCCCCGACCCGAAGTGGGGGGAGACCCCGGTCGCCGCGGTTCTGCTGCGCCAGGGGGCGGCGGAAGACGCCGCGACGCTGCACCAATGGATCAATGCCCGTGTCGGGGCGAAGTTCCAGCGCGTGAGCCGGGTCGAGATTCTCGACGACTTCCCGCGCAACGTCGCCGGCAAGACCCTCAAGCGCGTCCTGCGCGAACAGTGCGCGGGGCGCGGCTGATGGGCCCCAAGCGCAAGCACCGCAAGGCCATCGACTACGGTCTGCTGCCGGGCCTCGTCGGCTACCAGGTGCGCCAGGCGCAGATCGCCATCTTCCGCGATTTCACCGCCTCGCTCGCCGACGAGGGGATGACCCCGACCCTGTTCGGTGCCCTGGTCCTGATCGAAGCCAACCCGGGCCTCAAGCAGGCCGACCTCGCGCTTGCCCTGCAACTCGACCGGTCGACCGTGGTGACGGTCGTCGACACCCTGCAGCGGCGCGGCCTGGTCGAACGCCGGCGCGCCGTCGACGACCGCCGGACCAACGCCGTGACCCTCACCGCCGAGGGAGAACACCGCCTCGCCTCCCTCAAGCCACGGGTGGCCGAGCACGAGGCACGGCTGCTCGGTGACCTCGACGAGGGCGAGCGCGCGTCGCTGAGCGCGATCCTGGCGCGGATCTTCCCCGAGCGCCGCTGACCCCGCGCCCACGGGGCCGAGGCCTACATTTATTGTTGGAACTCCACCTAATTGGTGCTATCCTCGACCTACCTGGATCGGCCCGTCCGGAGCCGCAGTCATGACCATCCACGATCGCGTCGAACGCCTGCTCGCCCGCCTCGCAGACACGCCGCAGTACCCGACCCAGGGGGCCGTGCTGTTCGTCGACCTCGCGCGCCGCACCACCCGTCGCGCCTGGCTCCCCGTCGAGCTGTTCAGGGCGGTGCTGAGCAATCGCGGCGGCAACATGGCGCTGCTCTACAACCTGCTCGACGAGCGCCTCGACCCCCTGGATCCCGACCTGCCGCTGATCTTCGGCGCCGGCACGCTGACCAGCCACGTACCTGGCGCCACCCGCGGCAACGTCACCTCGGTCTCCCCGGACAGCCACGCCATCCTCGACTCGAGCTGCGGCGACTACTTCCCGTCGTTCCTGCGCCGCCACGGTTACGACCACCTCGTGCTCTACGGCCGTGCCGCGGAGTGGACGCTGCTCAAGATCTGCGGTGACGACGTCGATTTCCACGATGCGACCCCCTACGTCGGCATGGACAACATCGACTTCACCGCCTCGGTGGAGCGCGACTTCGCCTGCGAGGAACGGCGCACCATGGCGCTCGCGCGGATCACCTCGGCGGGCGAGAACGGCGTGCTGTGCAGCGGCATCATGGGCGGGCCCAAGGCGATCTGGGCGCGCGGCGGTGCCGGGGCCAAGATGGGCTCGCTGCGGCTCAAGGGCGTCCTGATCCTCGGCGAACCGCCCGC
>JBFIFF010000230.1:0-3618 GCA_041602955.1 Gammaproteobacteria bacterium
ATGCACAGGTCGCAGGAGACCTGCGCCTGGTCCCGCGGATCGACTCCCTTCTCGCTCATCTCGCACCTCCTCGTGGCCCCCCGTACGCGGTGCCGTCCCGCCGGTCGTGCGGCCGGGGCTGCGCCTGTCGGGCACGACGTCCCTGAACCCAGCTTAGGCGACGCTCAAGCCTTCCGCTCCGAGTCCGCGATCAGCGCGACCGGGGGCACCGCGTCTCCCCGCAGGCCAGCCGTGCACCGCGACCGGCACGCCGGGCGTCGTGTTCGACGGGTCGGCCCGGCTCGGGCCAACTGGACTCGTCATTGGCGGGGGTGTGCCCGCGCGTGGCCCTGCCGAGCGCACGCCAGTAGAATCGGGTCATGCAGGAAGCATACGCCGCGACCGTGACCTCGGGCACCACGCCGATCATCCTCCCCCAGCCACCGCTGTGTGCTCCCCGGGTGGAGAATCTCGTCCATGTCGGGGATCCGGTCATTGTCATCCGCCGCGACGCCACCAAGATCAACGGCAAGCTGCTCGCGTTCAACAACGACACGGGATCGATCCTGGTGTTCGACCAGGCGGCCGGGCGCGAGGTGCTGCTCGAGCTGGTGGCGCTGAAACTCGTGACCCTGCCCGAGCCGCACGTGTGGGTGCGCGCCGACCCGCCGCAGGCCGCTCACAACGACGCGCTCACCTGCGTCGACGAGCGCCAGCCGTTCCGCATCCGCTTCATCGACGGGGACACCCTCGAGGGCGAGACCTGGGGCAGCCGTCCGGACCGCAACGGCCTGTTCCTGTTTCCGACGCAATCCCCGACCCAGTTCAACTACGTCTTCGTCCCGAAATCCGCCATTGCGGAGCAGGAGGTGGGCCAGAAATTCGGGCAGATCCTGGTCGAGCAGAACCTGGTCAGCGCAGAGGACGTCACCGAGGCGCTCCGCGGCCAGCAGGAGGACAAGAGCGAGCTGCTCGGCGAGTACCTGTGTGCCAAGGCGGTGGTCACCTCGTTGGAACTGGAACGCGCGCTGGAGCGGCAGACCAAGGCACCGAACTTCAGGCTCGGCGAGATCCTGGTCGGCGAGCACCTGATCACGGAGCAGCAGCTGTTCGAGGCGCTGCGTGAGCAGAAGAAGCAGCGCGGCATGCCACTCGGTGAAATCCTGCTCGGCATGGGCCTGATCACCAAGGCCGACATCCAGCGCTGCCTGGTCAAGAAGCTGGGAATCCCGTTCGTCGACCTGCGGAAGTTCGACGTCGACATGGAAGCCGTCCACCTGGTGCCCGAGGAACTCGCCCGCCGCTACACCATCCTGCCGCTCTACGTCTTCGAGCAGAAGCTGGTCATCGCCGTGGACAACCCGATGGACTGGGACGCGCTCGACGCACTGCGCTTCCACACCAACCTCTACATCGAGCCGGTCATGGCACCCGAGGAGGAGATCCGCAAGGCGATCTCGGTCGCCTACCTCAAGCGCGGTTTCGACAATTCCGCCCTCGAGGACTACGCGGCCACCGCGATCGACGGCGACGAAGAGGCCGACGACAACGCCTGGAAGGCGGACAACATCATCGTCAGGCTGGTCAACAAGATCATCGTCGACGCCTACCACCAACGGGCCTCAGACATCCACATCGAGCCCGGGGGCCGGGACGCCAAGGTCAACATCCGCATCCGGCGCGACGGCGTGCTCGTCCCCTACTACGAGGCCCCCGCCAAATTGCGCCGGGCCATCGTCTCGCGAATCAAGGTGATGGCCGGGCTCGACCTCTCGGAACGTCGCATGCCCCAGGACGGCAAGATCCTGTTCCGTAACTTCAGTTCGCTCAAGGTCGAACTGCGCGTCGCGGTCGTGCCGACGGTCGGCGGGCAGGAGGACGTCGTCATCCGCCTGCTCGGGACCGGGGCTCCCCTGCGCCTCGGCCAGCTCGCGCTCAGCCCGAACAACCAGGAGAGCATCAAGCGCATCATCAACCGCCCCTACGGCCTGATCCTGGTCACCGGGCCGACCGGCTGCGGCAAGACCACGACGCTCCACTCGTTCCTCGCCCGCCTCAACCAGTCGGACAGGAAGGTCTGGACCGCGGAGGACCCGGTCGAGATCACCCAGATCGGGCTGCGCCAGCTGCAGGTCAACCCCAAGGTGGGCCTGACCTTCGCCAGCGCCATGCGCGCGTTCCTGCGCGCCGACCCCGACGTGATCATGGTCGGCGAGATGCGCGACGAGGAGACGGCCGGGATGGCGATCGAGGCCTCCCTGACCGGCCACCTCGTGCTGAGCACGCTGCACACCAACAGCGCCACCGAGAGCGTCACCCGTCTCCTGGAAATGGGCGTGGCACCCTACATCTTCGCCGATGCCCTGCTCGGGATCATCGCCCAGCGGCTGGTGCGCCGGCTCTGCCCCGATTGCTGCGAAAGGGTGCCGACCGACAGCGAAACGCTCGTCTCCCTCGCCGAGGTCTACAACAAGGAAATCGTCGACACGCGGGCGTCGCGCGCCTCGGGCAAGACCCTCTCGACGCAGCAGATCAAGGCCTGGCAGGAAGCGCACGGTGACGACAAGGGCCGGCTGCAGCTCGGCCAAGCGGTCGGTTGCGACGAGTGTGACCAGACCGGCTTCCGCGGCCGTGTCGGCATCCACGAGGTGCTCGAGATGACCCCGGCCCTGCACCAGCAGATCCTCGGCCGCGATCCGGCGCCCAAGCTCCTCGCCACCGCGCTCAAGGGGGGCATGCGCACCATGAAGCAGGACGGCATCGACAAGGTCCTGCAGGGGCTGACCGACCTCAACGAGGTCATGCGGGCCTGCCTGCGCTAGGCCCCGGCCGGCTTGCCGGCTCTCACTTGGGCCGTGCCAGGTCTGCGCCCAGGGCGACCAGGAACCGGGTCGCCTCCCCACCGGTCACCGCGCGATGGTCAAAGGTCAGCGACAGCGGCAGCAGCCGCCCGATGGCGAGCTGGCCGTCGCGAACCACGGCCGCGTCACGGCCACGACCGGCGCCGACGATCGCCACGGTCGGGGGCACGACGATCGGACTCGCATAACGGCCGCCGATGGCCCCGAAGTTCGACAGGGTCAGCGTCTGGCCGCGCATCTCCTCGGGCGGGATGCTGCGCGCCCGCGTGTCGGCCTTGAGCCGCGCGAGCCCGGCCGCGAGGTCGGCGCGATCGCGGCGGCCGACGTCGCGCAGCACCGGGACGAAGAGCCCGTCGGCGGTGTCGACGGCGATGCCGAGGTCGATCTTCTGCAGCACCCGGCGTCCGACCGCGTGGGCGTCGAACCAGGCGTTGAGTGCCGGCTCGGCGGCGCACGCGGCGACGATCGCCCGCACCAGGCGCAGGGTCGGCTCCTCGTCCGCGTCCCATGCCGAGATGTCGACGTCGTCGACCACGGTCACCGCCGCCACCTCGGCGTGGGCCCGCGCCATGTTGAGCGCCATCGCCCGGCGCACGCCGCGCAGCGGCTCCAGGGGACCCACCTCGCGCAGGATCTTCGCGGCGCGCTCGACGTCGCTGGCGAGCACCGTCCCGTCGCGCCCCGAGGGGGTGACGATGCCGAGGTCCACGCCATGGCGCTGCGCCAGGGCGCGCACCGCCGGCGTCGCGCGGATGCCGAGCGTGGCCGCGGCCTGCCG
>JBFIFF010000231.1:0-3544 GCA_041602955.1 Gammaproteobacteria bacterium
CACGGTCGGCGCCGCGCGGCGCCCCGTCGACGCCAGCGCCGAGGGCTGGGCCGAGCTGCTCGCACACCTCGACGCCCCGGCGGCCGACCACCTCGACCTGCTCGACGCCGACGCGCGCGCCGCGCTCGCCGACGGCGACACGCTGCTCGCGCTGCTGTTGCGCCGCGACCTGCGCGTCTCCTACCGCGCCGCGGTCGAGCGGCCGCTCAAGGAGATCTTCTCCGGGCAGGAGCACGCCGCGGTGCGCGCGCGGCTCGACGCCATCCACGCCGAGTTGCGCTCCAGCCGGCTGTTCGTCGCCACCCACATGCACGCCGGCGACGGCAACGTGCACACCAATATCCCGGTCAACTCCAACGACTACGCGATGCTGCACGAGGCCGAGCGCATCGTCGACCGGGTGATGCGCCTGGCCACGGCGCTCGGCGGGGTGATCTCCGGCGAGCACGGCATCGGCCTGACCAAGTACCGTTACCTCGACCCCGGGCACGCCGAGGCGTTCGTCGCCTACAAGCAGCGCGTCGACCCGCACGGCCGTTTCAACCGGGGCAAACTGCTGCCCGGCTCGGGCCTCGACGACGCCTACACCCCGTCGCTGCGCCTGGTGGAGCAGGAGGCGCTGATCCTCGAGGCGAGCGAGTTCGGCGCCCTCAACGAGGCGGTCAAGAACTGCCTGCGCTGCGGCAAGTGCAAGCCGGTCTGCACCACCCACGTGCCCGGCGCCAACCTGCTCTACTCGCCGCGCAACAAGATCCTCGCCACCGGTCTGATCATCGAGGCGTTCCTGTACGAGGAGCAGACCCGGCGCGGCGTCTCGGTGCGCCACTTCGCCGAGCTCAACGACGTCGCCGACCACTGCACCATCTGCCACAAGTGCGAGACGCCGTGCCCGGTCGACATCGACTTCGGCGACGTCACCGTGCGCATGCGCGACATCCTCAAGGCGCACGGGCGGCGTAGCCGCAGCGCCGGCGCGTGGCTGTCGCTGGCGTTCCTCAACACCACCGAGCCGTGGCTGGTCCGGCTGCTGCGCGAGGGGGTGCTCAGGGTCGGCTATGCGGCGCAGCGTCACGCCCACCGCCTCGCCACGCGTCTGGGCCTGCTGCGCGAGGCGCCGCGGCCGGCCGCGACCACCGGCCCGACGCGCGTCGCCGAGCAGGTCGTGCACCTGGTGCGCAAGCCGTTGCCGGTGCTGCCGCCAGACGACCTGCGCCGCGTGCTCGACCTGCAGGACCGCAAGACCGTGCCGATCCTGCGCGACCCGGGTGGCGACCCCGACGCCGAGGCGGTGTTCTACTTCCCGGGCTGCGGCTCGGAGCGGCTGTTCAGCCAGATCGGCCTGGCCACGCTGGCGCTGCTCTACGACGCCGGCGTGCAGACCGTGCTGCCGCCCGGCTACCTCTGCTGCGGCTACCCGCAGACCGCCAGCGGCGCGACCGCGCGCGGGAAGCAGATCACCACCGACAACCGGGTGCTGTTCCACCGCATCGCCAACACCCTCAACTACCTCGACATCCGCACCGTGCTGGTCTCGTGCGGGACCTGCATGGACCAGCTGCTGGAGTACGAGTTCGGCCGCATCTTCCCCGGCTGCCGGCTGCTCGACATCCACGAGTTCCTCTACGAGCGGGGCGTCGAGACGCCGGCCGAGGCGAACGTGCGCTACCTCTACCACGACCCGTGCCACTCGCCGTCGAAGACCCACGAGCCGACCGCGGTCGCGGCGAAACTGCTCGGCCAGGAGGTGGTGCTCTCGGACCGCTGCTGCGGCGAGGCGGGCACCTTCGCCGTCGCGCGGCCCGACATCGCCACGCAGGTGCGCTTCCGCAAGGAGGCGGAGCTCAGGAAGGGCATCGCCGAGGTCGGCGGCGACGGCGAGGACGCCCCCGAGGTGCGCTTGCTCACCGCCTGCCCGGCCTGCCAGCAGGGGCTGTCGCGCTACCGCGAGTCGACCGGGCTGGAGGTCCGCTACCCGGTGGTCGAGCTCGCCCGGCGCCGACACGGCGACGGGTGGCAGGACGGCTTCGTCGCCCGCGTGCAGCGCGGCGGCATCGAACGGGTGCTGCTGTAGTCCTGGGGGTCACAGACGGGCCCCGGCGGGGCGCTTGACACCTCGAGGTGCCCCGTGTACCCCATGGCTTGGCGGCCGAGGGGGTGCGGATGACCACGTTCGACGGCGTTCATCACGACAGGTTGGAACTCCTCGGCGAAGGGCTGGAGTACCTCTCCCAGGGATTCAGCATCTTCGACCGGGAACTGCGCCTCGCGGCGTGGAACGGCCGGTTCCTGGAACTGCTCGATTTTCCCGGGGAGATGGGGACCCTCGGCCGGCCCCTGGGTGATTTCTTCCGCTTCAATGCCGAGCGCGGGGACTACGGCCCGGGCGACGCGGCGCAGCAGGTCGAGGAGCGGCTGCGCCTGGCGGCGAAGGCCGAGCCGCACTGCTTCGAGCGGGTCCGCCCGAACGGCATGGTGATCGAGGTGCGCGGCACTCCGTTGCCTGGGGGCGGGTTCGTCACCACCTACACCGACGTCACCGAACGCAAGCGCTGGGAGGACGATCTGCAGCAGGCGAGGAGCCGCGCCGAGGAGGCGAACCGGGCGAAGTCGGCGTTCCTGAACATGGTCAGCCACGACCTGCGCACGCCGCTGACGTCGATCCGGTCGTTCGCCGAGATCCTCGAGGGCAACCCGGGGATCGATCTCACCGACCGGCAGCAGTTCCTGGGCATCATCCGCACGGAGTGCCTGCGCCTGATCCGCATGCTCAACGACCTGCTCGATTACGCCAAGATCGAGGCGGGACAGATGGACTGGCACCTCACGGAAATCGACCCGAGGCGGCTGGCGGAGGCCGCGGTGGCCTCGATGGCGCCGATGTTCGAGGAAAAGCACGTCGAGTTGGCACTCACGATTCCCGCCGTCGTGCCCCCCGTCACGGGTGACGAGGACCGGCTGACCCAGGTGATCGTCAACCTGCTCTCCAACGCCTGCAAGCACGTGCCGGAGGCGTCGGGGCGCGTCGAGGTGGTCCTGTGCTGCAGCCCGGACGAGGTCACGCTGTCGGTCAGCGACAACGGGCCCGGCGTCCCACCTGAGAAGCGCGAGGCGATCTTCGAGGAGTTCCGCCAGGTGGCGGCCCGTGACGGCAGCCTGCGTTCGGGCACCGGGCTGGGCCTGGCGATCTGCCGGCGCATCGTCACCCACCTGGGTGGACGGATCTGGGTCGATGCGTCCAGGGAGCAGGGCTCCGCTTTCCACTTCACGCTGCCGATCGACCGCGACCGCCTAGGAGGGGAGGACGGGGTCGGTGAGCATGCCGGCGAACATGGGGTCGGTGACTGACGCCTCCCTGACGGAATCCGATTCACACGCGACAGCCTGCGGCGTGGTTATCCGGCAGCACGGCGCATGCGTGTTGGCGTGGTTTCTCCTTCCGGATCACCACGCCGTCCGAGGCCGGCGTGCGCTATCTCCACCACGACCCGCAGCGCGGCGGCATCGAACGGGTGCTGCTCTAGGCATGCCTTGAGAGTGCACGCCC
>JBFIFF010000232.1:0-3477 GCA_041602955.1 Gammaproteobacteria bacterium
AGCTGTCGCAGGTTCGGGTCCGGCTGCGAGTGCTGCCAGATCTCCTCGAACTCGCGGCCGAGTTCCCTGGCGCGGTAGGGGTTGTTGAAGTCGGCCTCGCCCCCGTACTGCACCGCCAGGCTGCGGTAGAGGTAGCCACGGCCGTCGGCGACCAGGAAGCTGAAGGGCAGGTCGCGGTAGTCCTCCGCCACCCTGCGGAACTTGATGTAGGTCGACAGCCGCCGGCCGAGGTTGATCAGGCGGTGACCCTCCTTGACGATGCGGTCGGAGTCCATGAGCAGGATGCGGATCTCGACGTTGCGACTGGAGATCGCCAGCTCGCGCAACGCCTGGTAGAACGGCTCGCGGTCGTAGAGGCGCGGCTCGAGGTCGCGCGTGAACAGGTCGAGGGTGCGCCGTGCCTGGCTCGTCATGGCGTCGACCACGGCGATGTTGTCGGCCAGCGACATCAGGGTAAGCGCCTCGTGGTCCTCGCCCAGCCGGCGTTGCTCGATCGGCTTGTCCATGCTGCTGCCTCCTGGTTTCCGGCGACTCGGGCTGCTCTGCGTTGGCGGGGGTCTCCCCGGTGGGATCAGATCTCGCGTGCCCGGGTCGCGGCGTTGCCGGTGTAGTTGCCGGGCTCGAGCGCGCGCAGCGCGTCGCGCGCCTCGGCCGGGATGTCGAGGCCGTCGATGAATTCGCGCAGCGCCTCGCGGTCGATCCCGCGCCCGCGGGTCAGCTCCTTGAGCTTCTCGTAGGGCTTCTCGATGCCGTAGCGACGCATCACCGTCTGCACCGGCTCGGCCAGCACCTCCCAGCAGGCGTCGAGGTCGGCGGCGAGGCGCTCGGGCGCCGCTTCGAGCTTGCCCAGACCGCGCAGCGTGGCGTTGTAGGCAATGGCGCTGTGCGCCAGCGCGACGCCGACGCTGCGCAGCACCGTCGAGTCGGTCAGGTCGCGCTGCCAGCGCGACACCGGCAGCTTGGCGGCGAAGTGGCCGAGCAGGGCGTTGGCGATGCCGAGGTTGCCCTCGGAGTTCTCGAAGTCGATCGGGTTGACCTTGTGCGGCATGGTCGAGGAGCCGACCTCGCCGGCGACGGTGCGCTGGCGGAAGTAGCCGATGGAGATGTAGCCCCAGACGTCGCGGTCGAAGTCGAGCAGCACGGTGTTGAAGCGGGCCAGGGCATCGCACAGCTCGGCGATGTAGTCGTGCGGTTCGATCTGGATGGTGTAGGGGTTCCAGTCGAGGCCGAGGTCGGTGACGAAACGCTCGGCCAGCGCCGGCCAGTCGATCTCGGGGTAGGCGGCGAGGTGGGCATTGAAGTTGCCGACGGCGCCGTTGATTTTGCCGAGCATGGGCACCGCGGCGAGCTGCCCGCGCTGCCGGACGAGACGGTGGACGACGTTGGCGATCTCCTTGCCCAGCGTGGTGGGGGAGGCGGGCTGGCCGTGGGTGCGCGAGAGCATCGGCAGCTCGGCGAACTCGTGGGCCATGGCGCGCAGGGTGTCGACCAGCTGGTCGGCCAGCGGCAGCAGGACCTGCGTGCGCGCCTCGCGCAGCATCAGCGCGTAGGCGAGGTTGTTGATGTCCTCCGAGGTGCAGGCGAAGTGGATGAACTCGGCGACCGCCTCGAGCTCGGCATTGCCGGCGACGCGCTCCTTGAGGAAGTACTCGACCGCCTTGACGTCGTGGTTGGTGGTCCGCTCGATGTTCTTGACCCGCTGCGCGTCGGCCTCGGTGAAGCCCTCGACGATCGCCTCGAGCAGGCGGGTCGCGTGCTCGCTCAGCGGCGGCACCTCGGCGATCCCCGGGGTCCCGGCGAGCGCCTGCAGCCAGCGGATCTCGACCAGGACCCGGTGCCTGATCAAGCCGTATTCGCTGAAGATGGGCCTCAGATCGTCGACTTTAGAGGCATAACGACCATCGACTGGGGAGAGGGCGTTGAGCGCGGTCAGATCCATGGCCAGCGGCTCCTGGGCAGGGGTGGGCGGGTCACTGATTCATAATACAACAGCCGCGTAGCGGCGCCGGCCGGGCCGCCAGAGTGGAATCCGACGGACCTCATCTGGGTATCAATTATTTTTGTAAGCAGTTAACATATGGTTATAGGTGCGGCGCAGCGTGCGCCGCCGTCCTGTCCATGACCAGAGGGGTGACTGCCGTGTTGGAAGCCTACCGCAAGCATGTCGATGAGCGCGCCGCCGAAGGGGTGCCGCCACTGCCGCTGAACGCCGCCCAGGTGAGCGACCTGGTCGCACTGCTGCAGGACCCGCCTGCGGGCGAGGAGGCGTTCCTGCTCGAGCTGCTGACCGAGCGCGTGCCGCCGGGCGTCGACGACGCGTCGCGGGTCAAGGCGGAGTTCCTGGCCGGGGTCGCGAAGGGGAGCATCGCCTGCCCGCTGCTCGACCGCCAGCGCGCCACCGAGCTGCTCGGCACCATGCTCGGCGGCTACAACGTGCAGCCGCTGGTCGATCTGCTCGACGACGCGGAGGTCGCCGACACCGCCGCCGCGGCGCTGAAGAGGACCCTTCTGGTGTTCGACGGCTTCGACGGCGTCGCCGCCAAGGCCAAGGCCGGCAACGCGGCCGCGCAGGCGGTCATGCAGTCGTGGGCCGACGCCGAGTGGTTCACCTCGCGGCCGAAGGTGCCCGAGGCGATCACCATCACCGTGTTCAAGGTGCCGGGCGAGACCAACACCGACGACCTCTCTCCCGCCGGCGACGCCTGGAGCCGTCCCGACATCCCGCTGCACGCCAAGGCGATGCTCAAGGCACGCATGCCCGACGGGCTGGCCAAGATCGAGGAACTCAAGGGCCAGGGTCACCCGGTCGCCTACGTCGGCGACGTGGTCGGCACCGGCTCGTCGCGCAAGTCGGCGACCAACTCGGTGCTCTGGCTGATGGGCGACGACATCCCGTACGTCCCGAACAAGCGCCAGGGCGGCGTGGTGCTCGGCGGCAAGATCGCGCCGATCTTCTTCAACACCGTCGAGGATTCGGGGGCGCTGCCCATCGAGTGCGACGTCGACCGCCTCGAGACCGGCGACGTGGTCACCGTCCATCCGTACGCCGGCAAGATCACCGACGCCGCCGGCGAGACCCTCTCGACCTTCGAGCTCAAGACCCCGGTGCTGCTCGACGAGGTGCAGGCCGGCGGGCGCATCCCGCTGATCATCGGCCGCACCCTGACCGGGCGTGCCCGCGAGGCCCTCGGCCTGCCGCGCTCGAAGGCGTTCCGCGAGCCCGAGCAGCCGGCCGACACCGGCAAGGGCTACTCGCTGGCGCAGAAGATGGTCGGGCGGGCCTGCGGCGTCGAGGGCATCCGCCCGGGCGCGTACTGCGAGCCGCGGATGACCACGGTCGGCTCCCAGGACACCACCGGCCCGATGACCCGCGACGAGCTCAAGGAGCTCGCCTGCCTCGGTTTCTCGGCCGACCTGGTGATGCAGAGCTTCTGCCACACCGCGGCCTACCCGAAGTCGGTCGACGTGACCACCCAC
>JBFIFF010000233.1:0-3367 GCA_041602955.1 Gammaproteobacteria bacterium
ACGATGATCTTCAGCGGCAATGCCAACCCGGCCCTGTCCGAGGAGATCGCCGCCCACCTCAACCTGCCGATGGGCAAGGCCTCGGTAGGCCGGTTCCGCGACGGCGAGATCAGCGTCGAGATCAACGACTCGGTGCGGGGCAAGGACGTCTTCATCGTCCAGTCCACCTGCCGGCCGGCCAACGAGAACTTGATGGAGCTGCTGGTGATGGCGGACGCGATGTACCGCGCGTCGGCTTCCCGCGTGACCGCGGTGATTCCCTATTTCGGCTACTCGCGCCAGGATCGCCGTCCACGCTCGGTGCGCGTGCCGATCACCGCCAAGATGGTCGCCGACATGATCTGCGCCGTCGGCGTCAACCGTGTGTTGACCGTCGACCTGCACGCCGATCAGATCCAGGGCTTCTTCAACATCCCGGTCGACAACGTCTACGCGTCGCCGATCCTGCTCGGTGACGTCTGGCGGCAGAAGTACCCGAACCTGATCGTGGTCTCGCCCGACGTCGGCGGTGTGGTCCGCGCGCGCGCGCTGGCCAAGCGGCTCGACGACGCGGACCTGGCGATCATCGACAAGCGCCGCCCGCGGCCGAACGAGGCCGAGGTGATGCACATCATCGGCAGTGTCGAGGGGCGCACCTGCGTGATCGTCGACGACATGGTCGACACCGCCGGCACGCTCTGCATGGCGGCCAAGGCGCTGAAGAAATACGGCGCCAAGCGGGTGGTTGCCTACTGCACCCACCCGGTGCTTTCCGGACGTGCGATCGACAACATCCGTGCCTCGCAGCTCGACGAACTGGTGGTCACCGACACCATCCCGCTCGGCGAGGAGGCACGCAGCAGCGGGCGAATCCGGGTGCTCAGCGTCGCCGGGATGCTCGCGGAGGCGATGGCGCGGATCCATCGCGAGGAATCGGTCAGCAGCCTGTACATGGACTGACCGCCGCGCCCGGCCGGGTGGCCGGGCGTCATGGAGCCGAACCTGGTCGCGGGGGAGGCGTTCGCCGCAAGGCGTTTATCGACTGGAGTATCAACAATGAGCCTGAGTTACGAGATCGAAGCCGGGACTCGCCAGGACGTGGGGAAGGGTGCGAGCCGCCGCCTACGCAAGGCGAACAAGGTGCCGGCCATCATCTACGGTGCGGACCAGCCGCCGCAGTCCCTGGTCCTCGATCAGGATGTCATGCTGCGCAACCTGAGCGAGGAGTCCTTCTTCTCGCACGTCCTGACCGTGAAGGTCGACGGCAAGGCGCAGAAGGCGGTCCTCAAGGCCGTGCAGCGCCATCCCTACAAGGCGCAGATCATGCACGTCGACCTGCAGCGCGTCAGCGCCAAGCAGAAACTGCGCATGCTCGTGCCGCTGCACTTCCTCGGCGAGGACGACGCTCCCGGCGTACGCGAGGGCGGGGTCGTTTCGCACCTGATCAACGAGGTCGAGATCGAGTGCCTGCCGGCCGATCTGCCCGAGTACATCGCCGTCGACGTCTCGGGCGTGACGCTCAACGGCCAGATCCACCTCTCCGAGATCGCTCTCCCGACCGGGGTCACGCTCCTCGCGCTCGGACAGGGCGACGAGCAGCACGACCAGGTGGTCTGCTCGATCCACCTGCCGCACGTCGAGCGGGAGGAGGAGGAAGAGACGGAGGTCGTGGCTGCGGGCGAGGTCCCGGTTGCCGGGGACGAGGAGCAGGAAGAGGAAGGCGAGAGCGAGGACTAGCGATCTCCGAGCACGCTCCCGGCGCGTCCCCGGACGCGCCGGGAGCGGCTGACCGGCCGGGCCACGTGTCATGAACACCGCGACCCCACTGGGACTGATCGTCGGCCTCGGCAACCCCGGCAGCGGTTACGCCGAGACGCGGCACAACGTCGGCTTCTGGTTCGTTGACCGGCTGGCGGCACGGGGCGGCGCCCGGTTCCGACCGGAGAGCCGCTTCCACGGCGACCTCGCCGAGGCGAGTCTCGCGGGCGAGCGGCTGCGCCTGTTCAAGCCCACCACCTTCATGAATCTCAGCGGCCAGGCCGTCACGGCGCTGGCCCGTTTCTATCGCTACGAGCCACCGGCGATCCTCGTGGTGCACGACGACCTGGACCTGCCTGCGGGCGAGGTGCGGCTCAAGGTCGGTGGTGGCCACGGCGGGCACAACGGCCTGCGCGACATCGTCAGCCGGCTCGGCAGCCGCGACTTCGTGCGCCTGCGTTTCGGCATCGGCCACCCGGGCCACCGCGAGGGGGTGACCGGTCACGTTCTGAGCAGGCCTGCGCCCGAGGAGCGCGACGCCCTGCAGGGGGCCCTGGACGCCGCGGAGGAGCAGCTCGCCTGCATGGTGCGTGGCGACTGGCAGGCGGTGATGCGTCACCTGCACGGCCGGGGCGCGCGATGAGCGCCTGGCACCTGGTCCACACCAAGCCGCGCCAGGAGGCGCGCGCCGAGGAGAACCTGCGGCGCCAGGGGTACACGGTCTACCTGCCGCGCGCCCGCGTGGCGCGCCGCCGGCGCGGCCGCCTGCAGCGCCAGGTCGAGCCGCTGTTTCCGCGTTACCTGTTCATCCACCTCGAGCCGGGCGTCGACAACTGGGCCCCTCTGCGCTCGACCCTCGGGGTCAGCACCGTGGTGCGCTTCGGCGTCGACGCGGCGATCGTGCCCGACGTCCTGGTCGCGGCGTTACGTGCTCGCGAGGGCGCCGATGGCCTGTGCGACCTGCAGCAGGCGCCGCCCGCGCCTGGCGACCGCGTGGTGGTGGTCGAGGGGGAACTGGCCGGTCTGGATGGCGTCTTCGTCACCGAGGACGGCGACGCGCGGGCCGTGATCCTGCTCGACATCGTCGGTCGTGCGACCCGGGTCCGGTTGCCGGCGGACTGGGTCGAGCCGCGCGGCGACCGCTGAACGCGTAAAAGAAAAGGCCGCGCGGGGCGCGGCCTTTTCGATGGGTTCGGGTCGATCTCAGTCGAAGAACCACGTGTAGCTCGCCTCGAGCTCGAACTGATACATGCTGAGCTCGATGGTCTGCGACTGGAACAGCGGATTGGGCCCGCGCACGCTCTTCTCGGGCGCGTACATCGCCGCGAAGTTCAGCACGCCGTCGCCGAGCTTCTTGCTGAAGCCGCCGGTGAAGTGGTGTTCGATGACGCCTGGGGCCAGTATGTTGAACAGTACCTCGCTGGAGCGGATCGGCTGGCGACCGTAGCTGTAGCCGACGCGCCAGGTCCAGTCGTTGGCCGTCTGCCACTGGTAGCCGAACTTGAACACGGTCATATCCTTCCAGCCGAAGCCGACCCCGTCTTCACCACCCAAGCAGTTATTCGCTCTAGCAAACAGGCAATTATCGTAATTTGGCTGCATGGGGTTGGCGATCGCGGGGATGCTGCCG
>JBFIFF010000234.1:0-3359 GCA_041602955.1 Gammaproteobacteria bacterium
ACCTCAAGCGCCTCGCCCCCGAGGCGGTCAAGCTGCAGGGCGACTACTTGGCAGGCATCGTCCCCGCGACCAGCGCCGCGGCGATGATCGGGGCGATGATCGCCATGGCGCACAGCCTGGGGATCCGTGTTGTCGGCGAGGGGGTGGAGCAGGCGCAGCAGGCCGAGATGCTCGAGGCGCTCGGTTGCGATTTCGCTCAGGGCTACCACTTCAGCCCGCCGTTGAGCTGCGACGAACTGATCGCCCAACTGCACCACGGCACCGAGACCGGTTCGGCCGGCACGGCCTGAGCCGCTCGCCCGACGGTGCAGCGGAACCCCAAGAGCGAGGGTTTCCCCTGGGTCGCAGATGCGCGGGCCCGCGTGCTGGTCCTCGGTTCCATGCCCGGCGTCGCCTCGCTCGAGGCCGCCGAGTACTACGCCCACCCGCGCAACGCCTTCTGGGAGGTGATGGGTGCGCTGTTCGCCGCCGGCCGCGATCTCGCCTACGTCGCGCGGCTGGCACGGCTGCGCGCGGCCGGGATCGCGCTGTGGGACGTCGTCCATCGCTGCCACCGGCCCGGCAGCCTCGACGCCGCGATCGACCGCGACAGCGTCGAGCCCAACGATTTCGCCGCGCTGTTCGCCGCCTGCCCACACTTGCACAGCGTGTTCTTCAACGGCGGCACCGCACAGGTGCTCTACAGGCGCCTGGTGCTGCCGACCGATCCCGCGCCGGGACGGCGTCTCGCCTACCTGCGCCTGCCCTCGACCAGCCCGGCCTACGCGGCGCTCGATTTCTCCGCCAAGCTGGCGCGGTGGCGAAGCGTGCGCGAGGCGCTGGAGCGGTCGCCCTGACGACCGCCCCGGTTGCCACCTCGTGGGGGGTGGCCTAGGCTAGGCCGGCCCCCGGCAGGACACGGCATCCGCACCACAGGGTAGCGCTCTCCATGGCCATGCTCGACGACAGCGTCCGCGATTTCGATACCCTCCACGCCGGGTTCCGCTGGTCGATTCCCGCGCGCTACAACATCGCCGCCGACGTCTGCGATCGCCATCCGGCCGACGCCCTCGCGCTGATCTGCGAGGATCACCGCGGCCACGTCACGCGCCACACCTTCGGCGACCTGCGCCGCGACTCCAACCGCCTCGCCAACGCGCTCACCGGCATCGGCGTGACGCGCGGCGACCGTGTGGCGATCATCCTCCCGCAGCGTGCCGAGGCGGTCATCGCCCACCTCGCCGTTTACAGGCTCGGCGCCATCGCGGTGCCGCTGTCGGTCCTGTTCGGCCCCGACGCGCTGGAGTACCGGCTTGGTAACAGCCGCGCGAAGGTGGTGCTCGCCGATGCCGCCGGCGGCGAGCGCATCGCCGCGATGCGCGACCGCCTGCCGCACCTCGAGCAGGTGATCCCCTGCGCGTCGCCTGGCGCGGGGCCGTTCTGGGAACTGCTCGCCAAGGGCGCCGACACGCCGCCCGGCATCGACACCGCGGCCGACGATCCGGCGATGATCATCTACACCTCCGGCACCACCGGGCCGCCGAAGGGGGCGCTCAACGCCCACCGCTGCCTGCTCGGCAACCTGCCGGGCTTCGAGCTGTCACAGAACTTCTACGCTCAGACCGGCGGCCTGTTCTGGACCCCGGCCGACTGGGCCTGGACCGGCGGTCTGCTCGACGCGCTGCTGCCCACCCTGCACTACGGCCGGCCGGTGCTCGGCTTCGACGGCCAGGGACGCTTCGATCCCGAGCGCGTCGTCGACCTGATGGCGCGGCACGGGGTGCGCAACGCCTTCATCCCCCCGACCGCGATGAAGATGCTGATGCAGGTGCGCGATCTCGCGTCGCGCGGCGTACGCCTCGCCGCGGTGATGTCGGCCGGCGAGAGCGTGGGCGAGCGGGTGGTCGAGTGGGGCCGCGAGGCGCTCGGCCTGACCGTCAACGAGATGTGGGGGCAGACCGAGTTCAACTACCTCGTCGGCAACTGCTCGGCGATCTTGCCGGTCAAGCTCGGCTCGATGGGCAAGCCGTACGCCGGCCACTGGGTCGACGTCATCGACGCGCAGGGTCGCCCGCTGCCGGACGGCGAGTGCGGCGAGCTGGCCGCGCGCACCGGCGACCCGGTGCAGTTTCTCGGCTACTGGGAGAACGACGAGGCGACGCGGGCCAAGATGCGTGGCGAGTGGTTCCTGACCGGCGACGTCGGCTACCGCGACGCCGAGGGGTACCTCTGGTTCGTCGGGCGCCAGGACGACGTCATTTCCAGCGCCGGTTACCGCATCGGCCCCGGCGAGATCGAGGACTGCCTGATCCGCCACCCGGCGGTCGCCCAGGCCGCGGTGGTCGGCGTACCCGACGAGCTGCGCGGCCAGATCATCAAGGCGTTCATCGTGCCGGCCACGGGCGTGGTCCCCGACGACGCGCTGACCGCCGACATCCAGCGCCAGGTCAAGCAGCAACTCGCCGCCTACGAGTACCCGCGCGCCATCGAGTACATCGAGGCACTGCCATTGACCACCACCGGCAAGGTCAAGCGCAACGAGCTGCGCCAGCGTGAGCTCGAGAAACAGGGAGGAGGCGACGCATGACCGACCGCACCGACATCCCGACCCTGCGCCGTATCCTGGCGCGCCACCGCACCGTGGCCGTGGTCGGGCTCTCCGCCAACTGGCACCGGCCGAGCAACTTCGCGGCCAAGTACCTGCTGCAGCACCGCTACCGGGTGATTCCGGTCAACCCGGCTTACGACGAGGTGCTGGGCGAACGCTGCTACCGCGATCTCAAGTCGATCCCCGAGCCCGTCGACGTGGTCAACGTCTTCCGGCGTGCCGAGGAGGTGCCACCGATCGTCGAGGATGCCATCGCCATCGGCGCCAAGGTGGTCTGGATGCAACTCGGCGTGGTCCACGAGGCCGCGGCGGCCCGCGCCCGCGAGGCCGGGCTCGAGGTGGTCATGGACCGCTGCATGAAGATCGAGCACGCGCGGCTGTTCGGCGGGCTGAACTTCATCGGCGTCAACACGGGCGTGATCACTTCCCACCGCCACATGGTGATCGAGAACTGAGGAGGACCGCGTGGCCGATCACGATTTCGGATTCGAGACCCTGTGCCTGCACGCCGGCCAGGTGCCCGACGCGTCGACCGCCTCGCGCGCGGTGCCGATCTACCAGACCACCTCCTACGTGTTCAACGACACCGACCACGCCGCGAGCCTGTTCAACCTGCAGACCTTCGGCAACATCTACACGCGGTTGACCAACCCGACCAACGCCGCGCTCGAGGAGCGCATCGCCGCGCTCGAAGGCGGCCGTGCCGCGGTGGCGACCGCGTCGGGCATGTCGGCGCAGATGGTCGCGCTGCTGACCCTGCTCGAGACGGGCG
>JBFIFF010000235.1:0-3270 GCA_041602955.1 Gammaproteobacteria bacterium
GAGATTCCGGGCCGTTAGCTCAGTCGGTAGAGCAGCTGACTTTTAATCAGTTGGTCGAAGGTTCGAATCCTTCACGGCCCACCAATTAAATCAAGGCTTTCCGTGGGTCTTCTCCCCAGACAGGCCTCCGCGCTCATTTCCGCTCGACCGAAGCCCGTGTGCTGAACAGATCCAGCTGCACATGACTCAGCGCGGCCGATGCGCGCTCGACCGGCGCAGCGGAACGGGAGGCCTGGCCTCCCGTGTTCGTCTGGGTGGTAGCTGGCGCCGACGGCCCCGAGCAGGGAAAACGGCGGATATTTCTCCATTTTGTGAACCGTGTCACACGCCGTGTGCGAACGGCAGCGCGGCGGAACGGGGTGCCAGGCGCCAGACTTCCATCCAACGAAGCGATGGAGGTCGCTGCCATGATGACGTTCCAGACCAAGCTTCTGCGTGTGCTGCTGGCCCTGCTGATCTGGGGCCTGTTCGCCAATGCCGCCGGTGCCGACACCGGCGCGGCCTACTACCTCTTTCGCTCGATGGGCGAAATGAAGGAGATCGTGACGGCGGGGTTGATCGCGTGGCTCGCGTACCCGTTCCTGGCCGATCTGAACTGAACCGGCCGGCTTCCCCTCCCGCTGGCCGCAGGTGCGAGACGCACCGCCTCGCCCGGACCACGGACGGTCCGGGCGAACCTATCCGTCGCCTTCCGATCGCGCCCGCGCCTCGAGTCGCGCGGCCTCCTCGCGCGAGAGCATGCGACCAGGCCACGGCAGCAGCCCCGGTACGCGCTGCAGGTAGTCGCGGTACGCCGCGCCGTGCAGTGCGACCAGCTTGTGCTCCTCGAGGCGCGAGCCGACGACGAAGTAGCCGGTTGCGAGCAGGGCGCTGAGCAGCCGTGCGGCGTCCATGTCGCGGGTCCAGATCAGCAGCAGCGCGCAGAAGTACCACGGGTGGCGCACGAAGCGGTGCAGGGTCGTGATGTGCAGCGCCCCGGCGTCCTCGACCGCCACCCGCCGTTCGCGCCACGGGCGCAGGCCGCTGAACTCGCCGCCGTCGTAGCCGGCCAGCGACCAGGCGAAGAGGCCGAGCGCGAGCAGCGCCAGCGCGTGGGCGAGCCACGCCCACGGCCCCGTCCAGGCCCACAGCAACGGGCCGTGCCAGGCCAGCATCAGCCCTGCCGGGGGCACCAGCAGCAGCAGCGCCAGGGCGTTGTAGGCGAGGCGGTAGGCAGGCATCGCCCTGGGCCAGCGTGCGGCGACCCAGCGCTTGGTGCCGAGCGCCGCGAGCAGCGAGTGCAGCGCGAAGTAGCCGAGCCACAGGGCGCCGAGCAGGACGAGGTGCGAGGTCACGCAAACTCCAGGTGGCGGGGACGCGGTTTCCCCATGGCTGCTGGCGACTTACAATGCCGCCCCTCCAAGGCCCCGCGGGGCCCGCCAAAGCTAGCACAGGACCCGGACATGGGCTTCAAATGCGGAATCGTCGGCCTGCCCAACGTCGGCAAGTCGACCCTGTTCAACGCCCTGACCCGGGCGGCCATCGCGGCCGAGAACTACCCGTTCTGCACCATCGACCCGAACGTGGGCGTGGTGCCGCTGCCCGACCCGCGCCTCGACGCCATCGCCGCCATCGTGCAGCCCAAGGCCGTGCTGCCCACGACCATGCAGTTCGTCGACATCGCCGGGCTGGTTGCCGGCGCGGCGCAGGGCGAGGGGCTGGGCAACAAGTTCCTCGCCAACATCCGCGAGACCGACGCCATCGCCCACGTGGTGCGCTGCTTCGAGGACACCGACGTGGTGCACGTCGACGGCGCCGTCGACCCCGTGCGCGACATCGGCGTCATCGACACCGAGCTCGCGCTGGCCGACCTCGACACCGTGCAGCGCGCCGTCGAGCGCGCCGGCAAGGCGTCGAAGTCGGGTGAGAAGAAGGCGCTGGCGCAGAAGGCGCTGTTCGAGCGCGTCGAGGCGCACCTCGACACCGGCGCCCCGGTGCGCGCGCTGGCGCTCGAGGCCGAAGAACGCCTGGCGCTGCGCGAGCTGCACCTGCTCACCGCCAAGCCGACGGTCTACATCGCCAACGTCGCCGACGACGGCTTCAGCGACAACCCGCACCTCGACGCGGTGCGCGCGCAGGCCGTGCAGGAGGGCGCCGAGGTGGTGGCGGTGTGCGCCGCCATCGAGGCCGAGATCGCCCAGCTCGCCGAGGACGAGAAGGCGGAATTCCTCGCCGACCTCGGCCTCGAGGAGCCGGGGCTCGACCGCGTCGTGCACGCCGGCTACCGGCTGCTCGGCCTGCACACCTACTTCACCGCGGGCCCCAAGGAGGTGCGCGCCTGGACCGTGCGCGTCGGCGCCACCGCGCCCGAGGCGGCCGGCGTCATCCACACCGACTTCCAGCGCGGCTTCATCCGCGCCGAGGTGATCGGCTACGACGACTTCATCGCCTGCAACGGCGAGCAGGGGGCGAAGGAGGCCGGCAAGCTGCGTCTCGAGGGCAAGGAGTACGTGGTGCGTGACGGCGACGTCATGCACTTTCGCTTCAACGTCTGAGGCGGCGCAAGACCAAGCACCCTGAACCCTGCCGGAACCGCCCCCGATCCGCGGATGCGGGGGCCGTTCCGCTAGGCAGCCATCACTCGACGATGATCGTGATCGGCGCCGAGCGCACCGGCGGGTCGTGCGGCACGTGGAGGTGGTCGCCGAGCATCAGCTGGAGCGTGTGGGCGCCCGGGGCGAGATCGAGGCTCACCTCGGTCTGCCCGCCGCCGAAGTGCTTGTGGTTGTCGTCGCCGGGCAGCGGCTGGCCGAGTTCCGGATCGCCGGCGAGGTCGATCAACAGGTGGTGGTGGCCGGTGTCGGGCCTGTCGACGCCGGCCGGAGCGACGCCCATGCCGGTCAGGCCGAACTGCACCTTGACCGGGCTGCGGACCCGCTCGCCGTCGGCGGGCGAGATGATGTAGGCGCGGGCGCCGGCCGGCGAGGGCGTGGCGGCCAGGATCACGGGGCTCGTGGCCAGGGCCGCGACGACGGCGACTCCGAGGATATGCATGCGCATGGTCCACCTCCATGTGACGGGGGACGGGGCCCGACTCCGGCGCGTCGCGTCGGTGACGGGCCCATACAGCCTAGTCAAGACACCGGTCTCTCGCCGCCGTGGCGGCAGTGGCACGAGCCCTTGCGGGTTGACAGTCACGGCGCTCTGCGAGGACAATTCGGCCCCTCGAATGGCTATGTAGCTCAGTTGGTTAGAGCACATCACTCATAATGATGGGGTCGCTAGTTCGAA
>JBFIFF010000236.1:0-3265 GCA_041602955.1 Gammaproteobacteria bacterium
AGGCCTGCTCGACGATCGGCATCTCGACCCCGTGGCGCCGCGCCAGGCGGCGTACCTCGCGTGCGGTGCCACGACCCTCGACCACCTGGCCGATCTCGGCCAGCGCCCGTTCGGCCGGCACACCGCGCCCGAGGGCCAGGCCGAAGCGGCGGTTGCGCGACTGGTCGTCGGTGCAGGTCAGGACCAGGTCGCCGAGCCCGGCCAGCCCCATGAAGGTGTCACGGCGCGCGCCCAGCGCGCGGCCGAGGCGCAGCATCTCGGCCAGGCCGCGGGTGATCAGCGCGGCGCGCGCGTTGGCGCCGAAACCGAGACCGTCGGCGATGCCGGCGGCGATCGCCAGCACGTTCTTGACCGCGCCGCCGAGCTGCACCCCGACCAGGTCGCGGCTGGTGTAGGTGCGGAAGGTCTCGGCATGCAGGCGGCGGCAGAGCGCATCGGCGAACGCCTTGCGGTTGGACGCGACGGTGATCGCGGTCGGCAGGCCGGCGGCGACCTCGCGCGCGAAGGTCGGTCCGGAGAGCACCGCCAGCGCGGTCACCCCGGGCAGCCGCTCGGCGGCCAGGTCGCTCAGCAGCCGACCGCTCTCGGGCTCGAGCCCCTTGGTGGCCCAGGCGAGCCGGGCGCGGTCGTGGAGCAGGCCGGCGAGGCGGCTGAGGGTCTCGGCGAAGGCGTGGCTCGGCACGACCACGAGCACGTCGCGCACCCCTTCAATGGCCGCGGCGAGGTCGGCGGTCGCCTCGAGTGCGGCTGGGAACCGGGCGTCGGGCAGGTAGCGGTGGTTGACCCCCCCGGCGACGAGTGGCGCCATCTCGTCCGGGTCGTGGCCCCAGAGCCGCGTCGGGTTGCCGTTGCGCGCCAGCTGGATCGCCAGCGCCGTGCCCCATGATCCGGCACCGAGGACGGCGATCGGCGCGCGCCGTGCGGCCATCAGGCGTCGGCGGTCGGCGCCTGGCCCTGGTTGCGGCTCTGCGCGTAGAGGGCGTCGAAGTTGATCGGCTCGAGCACCAGCTGCGGGAAGCCGCCCTTGATGGCCAGGCTGCCGACCTCCTCGCGGGCGTATGGATAGAGGATGTTGGGACAGTAGCTTCCGAGCAGCGGGCCGAGTTCGGCCTCGCCGAAGCCGCGCGCGGCAAACAGCCCGGCCTGCTGCACCTCGATCAGGTAGGCGGTCTTGTCGCCGATCTTGGCCTCGATGGTCACCTTGAGCACCACCTCGTACTGCTCCTCGGCGATGCGTCGGCTCGAGGACTCGATGCCCATCTCCATCTTGGGCTCCCAGCCGGGGCCGGCATAGATCTGCGGGCTGTTGGGGTTCTCGAACGAGGCGTCGCGCAGGTAGATCTTCTGGATGCCGAACTGCTGTGCGGGGGTCTCGGTAGCGGGGGCCGTCTCGTTCTCCATGTCGGGTCCTGTCATTGGGGGCGACGCGGGCGTCGCGGATGGGTTCAGCCGATGCCGAGGAGCGTGTCGAGTTCGCCGTCGAGGTCGAGGTCGACCATGTCGTCGAAGCCACCGACGTGGCGGTCGCCGACGAACAGCTGCGGTACGGTGTCGCGGCCGCTGCGCACGGCCATCTCGCGCCAGCGTTCCGGGTCGCCGTCGACGCGGATTTCCGCGTAGCGCACGCCCTTGCGCTCGAGGAGCCGGCGCGCCCGCTGGCAGTAGCTACACAGCGGCGTGGTGTAGATGACGACCTCGGGCATCGCGGCTACTTCTTCTTGCGCGTCACCGGCAGGTTCGCACTCTCCCACGCCAGCATGCCTCCGTTCATCAGGAACACCTTCTCGAAGCCGGCCTTGCGCAGCGTGCTGCAGGCGGGACCCGAACGCGTGCCCGCGCGGCAGGTCACGATGATCGGCTTGTCGCGAAACTTGTTCAGCTCGACGTGGCGCTTGGGCAGGGTGTTGAGCGGGATGTGCACCGCGCCGACCACGTGCCCGGCCTGGTACTCCTTGGTCTCGCGCACGTCGAGCAGCACGCCGCCCTCGCGGTTGAGCAACGGCACCGCCGCTTGCGGGTCGATGTTCTGGTAGCCGGCGAAACGGCTGCCGAGAAAGCTCCAGACGATCATGCCGACGACCACGGCCAGCCCCATGTGCAGGTAGGGGTGGTTGCCGATGAATTCGAGGTACTGCTCCATGGGATGCGGGTCTGCCAAGTGGCCGAAGGCCGAGCCGCGCCGTCAGGCCCGGGCGGTCGTCCGGCGGGTTTCGTGGGTTCAGGTCCGGTTGCAGAAGACTTCGCGCATCATGCCGAGCAGACGCAGCGTGCGGTTGTCGCCGACCCGGTAGTAGACGCGGTTGGCCTCCTTGCGCGAGGTCAGGATGCCCTTGTCGCGGAGGATCGCGAGGTGCTGGGAGATGTTGCTCTGCGAGGTGCCGACGAACTCGGCGATCTCCTGCACGCTGATCTCCTCGTCGCCGAGGGTGCAGAGGATCTTCAGGCGCAGCGGGTGCGACATCGCCTTGAGCGAGCGCGACGTGCGTTCGATGTCCTCGTCCTTGGTGATCACCATCTCGTCGCCGATCTTCATGCCACCTCCCGGGGCCCTCGCGCGGGGCATTCCATTACTAAAGAATTATACATTAATACGTTCAAACACGATCATCCGGGGCGCTGCGTATAATCGCCGCAACAGTGCCATGCCGACCCTGCCGAGCCCCACCTCCCGCACCCGCGACGCCGCCGGCCTCCGGCGCTTGGCGCCGCTGTGCGCGTTGCTGCTGGCCGGCGCCGTCGGCGCGGCACCGGCGCCGTCTGCGGAAGACCTGGCGGCCCTGCGCACGCGCATCCAGGCGCTGCAGTCCGAGCTCGACGCGGCGCGCGGCACCCCGGACCGCGAGCGCGAGCGGCTGCGCACGACCGAGGTGCAGATCGGCAACCTGCACCGCGACCTGCAGCGCATCGAGCGCGACCTGGCGCGTCACGAGGTGCGCCTCGCGGAACTCGGGGTGGAGCGGGCGGCGCAGGCGCGCGCGGTCGCGGGGCAGCGTCGCCAGCTTGCCGCCCAGGTGCGTGCGGCCCACGCGATGGGACGCCAGGAGCAGCTCAAGATCGTCCTCAACCAGGAGGACCCGGCGCGGCTCGGTCGGCTGCTCGGCTACTACGGCTACCTCAACCGGGCCCGCCTCGCGCGCATCGCGGCGATCGAGTCGGCCCTCGACCGGCTGCAGGCGGTCGAGGCGGCGATGCACGCCGAGCAGGAGCGCCTCGACGCGCTGCGCGACCGCCCTCGCTCCAGCGCGGCCGCGCTCGAGCGCGAGCG
>JBFIFF010000237.1:0-3218 GCA_041602955.1 Gammaproteobacteria bacterium
ACCTTCGTGACTGGGAGGATGCCGCGGTACGCAGCCAGACCTCGCTGTCACTGCTCAACGTGGTCCAGGGTGCGGTGATCGCCGTCGCGGTGACCGCGGTGATGCTGCTGGCCGGCCACGGCGTCGCGCGCGGCGAGCTGAGCCTCGGCGACCTGGTGCTAGTCAACGCCCTGCTGCTGCAGCTGTTCCTGCCGCTCGGTTTCCTCGGCATCGTCTACAGCCAGCTGCAGCATGCGCTCTCCGACCTCGACGCCATGCTCCGGCTGCTCGCGCGTGAGCCGGAGATCCGCGATCGGCCGGGGGCGCCGGCGCTGCGCGTCGCGCGCGGCGAGGTGCGCTTCGAGCGGGTCGCCTTCGGCTACCAGCCCGAGCGGCCGATCCTGCACGAGGTCGACTTCACCATCCCGGCCGGACGCAAGATCGCGGTGATCGGGCCGAGCGGCGCCGGCAAGTCGACCCTGGCACGGCTGCTGTTCCGCTTCTACGACGTCAATGGCGGGCGCATCACCATCGACGGCCAGGACCTGCGCGAGGTGACCCAGACCAGCGTCCGCGCCGCGATCGGCATCGTTCCGCAGGACACGGTGCTGTTCAACGACACGCTGTACTACAACATCGCCTACGGCGACCCGGCGGCCGGCCGCGCCGCGGTCGAGCACGCCGCGCAGCTGGCGCACCTCGACCGCTTCATCGCCAGCCTGCCCGACGGCTACGAGACCGTGGTCGGCGAGCGCGGCCTGAAGCTCTCCGGAGGCGAGAAGCAGCGCGTCGCCATCGCCCGCGCGCTGCTCAAGGATCCGCCGATCATGGTCTTCGACGAGGCCACCTCGAGCCTCGATTCGGAGTCCGAGCGCGCCATCCTCACCGCGCTCGCCGAGGCGTCCGCGCGGCGCACCACGCTGGTGATCGCCCACCGCCTCTCCACCGTGGTCGACGCCGACCAGATCCTGGTCGTGGACGGCGGGCGCATCACCGAGCGGGGCACCCATGCCGCGCTGCTCGAATCCGGCGGCCTCTACGCCACGCTGTGGCGGCTGCAGCAGGAGGACCGCACCGCCCGGCTGGACCCGGATCAGGAGGAGACGTCGGGCAGCGGCGCGTAGATGCGCTCGAAGCGCACCCGGTAGGCGTCCGGTATCGGCTGGCTCTTCAGGCTGCGCGTCTCGACACAGACCGTGGTCATGCGCGCGTCGACGCAGGTGCGCCCACCCACCTCGTAGAGGTAGCGCAGCCCCAGCGAGCTGCGTCCGAGGTGGTAGCAGGTCACGCGCACGATGGGCCGGTCGCCGAAGCGCAGTGGATGCAGGAAGTCGACCTCCGAGCGCACCATCGGAAAGGCGACCCGCTGGTGCTGGATGAGGTGGTAATAGCGCACCCCGATGTACTCCTCCCACAGGTTCTCGAACGCCTGGTGGAGGTAATCGTGGATGCGTGGGAAATAGGCGATGCCGGCCGGGTCGACGTCACCGAAGCGCACCAGGTGGCGGGTCAGGAAGTACTCGTGGCTGCCGTCGCGCGCGATGGCGGTGGCGAGCAGGTCGTGGCTCATGATCTCTCCCCCGTGTGGCCCGCTCTCCGGGCCAGCGTCCCCAGTAGATCGGCGTAGCTGCTGGCGACCGCCTCCCAGTCGTAGCGTGCCAAGACATGCTCGCGGCCAGCCCGCCCCAGACGCTCGCGCAACCCCGGGTCACCGAGCAGGCGCACGGTCGCCACGGCGAGCGCCGCCGGGTCACCGGCCGGGGTCACCAGCGCGGTCTCGCCGTCGACCAGGAACTCGCGCATCGCGGGCAGGTCGCTGGCGACCACCGCACAGCCACAGCCGAGCGCCTCGACGGCAACCAGCCCGAAGCCCTCGCGGTCGCCGTCGGCCGCCACCTCGGACGGAAAGACGACCACGGTCGCGGCACGGAAACGGTCAGGCAGCCGTGCCTGTGGCAGCGCCCCGACGAAGTCGACCGCCTCGGCAACTCCGAGCTCTGCCGCCAACGTGCAAAGCGCATCACGTTCGGGACCGTCACCCACCACCTCCAGGCTGGCGCCGGGCACATGCTCGAGGATTTGCGGCAGGGCGCGCAGGAGCGTCGCGACCCCTTTCTTGGCCACCAGCCGGCCCACGAACAGGAGCCGGGGCTGCCCCTGCTGCTCGCGTTCCCCTGCGGGAACGAAGCTGTCGCGCAGATCGACACCCATCGGGGCGACGACCGTCCGCGCGGTGTCGAACCCCTCAGCGCAGAGCACGTCGCGCAGCGCCTGGCTGACCACGGTCAGGCGGTCGACCCGGCGCAGGACCCAGTGCCGGAGGCGACCAGCGAACACCGAGCGCAGGCCGAAGAGGTCACCGCCATGGGCGGTGGCCAGCACTGGGCGCCCGGTGACGGTGACCGCCACCAGCCCCTGCGGCAACAGCCAGTGGGCATGCACCACGTCGTGGTCGCGCGCCAGGCGGCGTGCCGCCAGCCCCTGCGCGACGACGAACATCGGCACCAGCAGGAGCCACCACGGCCGGTTCCGGAGCCGTGGCAGGATGCCGCCTTCGTAGGCAAGACGCTCGAGGCGCTGCGGGGCATAACGGTAGCGGTGGACGTCGACGCCATGGAGGTTCTCGCGGACCGCCGCACCCGGTGCATGCGGCGCGAGCACGCTCACCTCGAACCGCCGAACCAGGCGACGGCAGAGTTCGAACACGAAGCCGGGAGTCGGGTCACCGTCCCAGCGCGGAAAGGTCGAGGTGAGGACCAGCAGCCGGGGCTTGGCGGGACCGCTCACGGCCATCCCCGTCAGAACCGCTCCAGGGCGTCGCCAAGCGCGGCGAGGAACGCGTCGTTCTCCTCGGGCCGGCCCACGGTCACGCGCAGGCAGTCGGCGAGCAGCGGCGAGCTGCCGTCGAGCGACTTGATCAGCACGCCGGCCGCCTTCAGCGCCTCGAACAGCCCCGGAGCACGACCGGCCGGAACGCGCAGCAGGATGAAGTTGGCGCGACTCGGCAGCGGCGTGACCCCGGGCAGCGCGGCGAGGGCGTCGTGCAGCCGGGCACGCTCGGCGCGGATGCGTGCGGTCTGTTCCTCGAACAGCGCCGTGTGCTCGAGCGCGAACTCGGCGCTGACCTGGTTCAGCACGCCGATGTTGTACGGCAGACGCACCTTGTCGAACTCGGCCAACCAGGCCGGTGCGCCGGCCAGCAGGCCGAGACGGAGCCCGGCCAGGCCGAGCTTGGAGAG
>JBFIFF010000238.1:0-3124 GCA_041602955.1 Gammaproteobacteria bacterium
CGAGGAGGTCGGCGCGGCGTTGCCGGCGGCGTTCGAGGGCAGGACCTACCAGGACGCGATTCGCCAATTGGAGGAGGACCTCAAGCAGCGCCAGGAACAGGGCTTCGAGGAGCTTCAGGAGACGGCGCAGGCGCGCGGCCTGGCGCTGGTACGCACCCCGGGAGGGTTCCTGTTCACCCCGGTGCGCGACGGCGAGTTGCTGGCACCGGACGCGGTCGACAAGCTGCCCGCCGACGAGCGCAAGCGGCTGGAGGTCGATCGCGAGGAGCTCGGCGAGCGCCTCGAGGCGCTCATGCGCGAGATCACCGGGTGGCGCCGCGAGACACGCGACCGGGTGCGCGCGCTCAACGACCAGGTCACCTCCGAGGCGCTGCGCCTGCTTACCGCCGAGCTGCGCGAGCGCTACGCCGACCTCGACGAGGTGCTCGCGCACCTCGACGCCCTCACCCAGGACGTGCTGGAGAATGTCGACGACTTCCGCAAGCAGGAGGAGGCGCCGCTCGGCAAGATGCTCGGCGGCGAGCAGGAGCGCGATCCGGGACGGCGCTACGAGGTCAACCTGGTGGTCGATCACGGCGACGACGGCGTCGGTGCGCCGGTGGTCTTCGAGGATCACCCCACGGTGCACAATCTGATCGGGCGCATCGAGCACGTCGCTCACATGGGCGCATTGAGCACCGACTTCATGCTGATCCGCGCCGGCGCCATCCACCGCGCCAACGGCGGTTACCTGGTGCTCGACGCATTCAAGCTGCTGACCCAGCCGTTCGCCTGGGAGGCGCTCAAACGCGCGCTGAAGGCGCGCCAGGTGCGCATCGAGTCGCTCGGCCAGATGTTGAGCGCGATCTCGACGGTCGGTCTCGAACCCGAGCCGATTCCGCTCGAGGTCAAGGTCGTGCTGATCGGCGACCGCATGCTCTACTACCTGCTCTGCCAGGCCGACCCCGATTTCGGCGAGCTGTTCAAGGTGGCCGCCGATTTCGAGGACCGCGTCGAGCGCAACGCGGACAACGACCTGCTCTACGCCCGCCTGATCGGCACCATCGCGGCCAAGGAGGGCCTGCGCCACTTCGCCCGCGCTGCGGTGGGGCGGGTGGTCGAACACGTCGCGCGCCTCGCCGGCGATGCCGAGCGCCTGTCGACCCACATGCGCAGCCTGGCCGACCTGCTGCGCGAGGCCGATTACTGGGCCGGCCTGAAGGAGGCCGAGCACGTCGGCATCCAGCATGTGCTGCAGGCGATCGACGCGCAGCGCCATCGCTCCGGGCGGGTGCGCGAACGGCTGCAGGAGGCGATCCATCGCGGACTGGTCCTGATCGACTCGACGGGCGTGCGCAGCGGGCAGGTCAACGGCCTGTCGGTGATGCAGCTCGGCGACGTGGCCTTCGGCCAGCCGAACCGCATCACGGCCACCGCGCGTCTCGGCGACGGCGAGGTGGTCGACATCGAGCGCGAGGTGGAGCTTGGCGGCGCCATTCACTCCAAGGGGGTGATGATCCTCTCCGCCTACCTCGCCGCCCACTACGCGCCCGAGCTGCCGCTGTCGCTGCGCGCGACACTGGTGTTCGAGCAGTCCTACGCCGGGGTCGACGGCGACAGCGCGTCGGTCGCCGAGCTGGTCGCGCTGCTCTCGGCGCTGGCCGACGCGCCGATACGACAATCGCTCGCGGTCACCGGCTCGGTCAACCAGCACGGTCAGGTGCAGGCGATCGGTGGGGTCAACGAGAAGATCGAGGGCTTCTTCGAGATCTGTCGCACGCGCGGCCTCGACGGCACCCATGGCGTGCTCATCCCGGTCGCCAACGTGCCGCACCTGATGCTGCGCGACGACGTCGTCGAGGCGTCGCGCGCCGGCGAGTTCCACGTCTGGGCCGTGGCGCACGTCGACCAGGCCGCGGCGCTGCTGACCGGGCTGCCGGCCGGCACGCGGAATGCCGACGGGGCCTTCCCCGAGGGGTCACTCAACGCCCGGGTCGAGGCGCGGCTGCGGCAGCTGTCGGAAATCCGGCGCACGTTCGCCGAGCGCGATGACGGGGCGAGGGCTCCGGGCACGGCGGGGGACAAGGCGCCAGACAAGAAGAAACCGTGAGGTCGGAGGGCCCCGGTCCTCCGCGGCGCTTGCAGTCGCTCCTCGCTCTGCTGCTGCTCGCCAGTGCCGTCCTGCCCGGCCACGCGGACGACGCCCTGCCTGCGCAGGCCGCACCGCTGGGCGAGGCGCTGCTCGAACGCGCCACGCGTCTGCTGGAGCGCTACGGCACCACCTTCTACGCCCTCGGTGCCTACATCGACACCGCCGGCCGCTTGCGCGAGATCGTCCCACGCGATACCGCACCGCTCGACCCGGAACGGATCGCCTGGAGCCTGCGCGACGCCCTGCGGGACCCGGATCACCCCGAGTGGGTCGCCTCCGCCATCGCCACCGACCGGCCCGAGCGCGGCGCGACCCGCATCGTCTACGAGATGCGTGACGGCCGGTGCCACGAGGTGCTACGGCGCTACCGGTTCAGCGACGACGGGACCGTACGCTTTGCCAAGGATGCGTCCCCGCGCCCCTGTGCCTCAGCCGCCCAGGCGCTCGCTACGGGTTCCGCTGCACGGCCCGGTTTTCCGGCCTTCGCCGGCGTCGAGGCCGAGCTGGATGGACTGCTCTGTCCGTGCGCGCTCCATGCGGTAAGGGAGGGCGAGCCGCGCAGCGGTTACGGCTCCGGTCCGCGCCTGCTGGTGATCGCGCACAACGCCACGCCCCCGTATGCGCTGCTCAACCTGGGCCAGGGGACCCGCGCGGCACCTTCGACCCGAGCGGATCGATACCGCTGCGTCACTGGGAGGAGCTGGCGGCCGGCCTGGTCTCTCGACGACGGCGTGGTCGAGGCGTTCCTCACGGTCGTGGGCCAGGGGGCGGAGGCGTGCTGGTTCGACGGGCGGCTGGAGGCCCGCATGCCGGGGGCGCAGATCATGGCGCGGGTCCGAGGGGCGTGCGGTTGCTGAGCGGGGCAGCAGGGCCCAGTCACAACGTTCCCGGATAACCTCCTCCGTCGATCAGCAGGTTCTGCCCCGTGATGTAGCCGGCGTGGACGGAGCACAGGAACGCGCACGCCCGGCCGAACTCCGCCGGGTCGCCGAA
>JBFIFF010000239.1:0-3079 GCA_041602955.1 Gammaproteobacteria bacterium
GCTGGCTGTTCACCGGCTTCCCGTGGCTGGCGCTGGGCACAGGCCAGATCGACACGCCACTGGCAACCCTGGCTCCGGTCGCGGGCAGTCACGCGGTCGGTTTCGCCGCGGCGTTGAGCGCCGGGCTGCTGTGGGCCGTGGTCGCGGTCCGAGCGACGGCTGGGCGGCTGCTGGCGCTGCTGCTGCTCGGCGGCCTGTGGGGTGGCCTCGCCGCCTGGGGCGGGCGCGACTGGACCGAGCCCGCCGGCGAGCCGTTCCGCGTCAGCCTGCTCCAGGGCAACATCGCCCAGACCCGCAAGTGGCAGCCGGAGGCCCTCGGCGCGACCCTCGACCTCTACCGTCGGCTCAACGACGAGGCGAGCGTGGCCAGCCGCCTGGTGATCTGGCCCGAGACCGCGGTGCCGGTCTACTACGAGAACGTCGCCGACGGCTTCCTCGACGGGGTGCAGGCGGCGGCGCGCCTGAGCGACACCGACGTGCTGCTCGGCATCCCCTACCGCACGCCCGGCGACGACCGCTACTACAACGCCATGCTGGCGCTGACCGACGCCGGTCGCGCGTTCTACCTCAAGCGCCACCTGGTGCCGTTCGGCGAATTCCTGCCGCTGCGCGGTCTGCTCGGCGAGGCGCTGCGCTTCCTGCAGGTGCCGATGGCCGACTTCAGCCGTGGCCCGGCCGACCAGCCGCCGCTACGGCTCGCCGGGCAGCCGGTGGGCATCACCATCTGCTACGAGGACGTCTTCCCGGCCGAGGTGCGCGCCGCGCTGCCCACGGCCACGCTGCTGGTCAACGTCAGCAACGACGCCTGGTTCGGCGACTCCATCGCGCCGCACCAGCACCTGCAGATCGCGCGCATGCGCGCGCTCGAGACCGGCCGCATGCTGCTGCGCGGCACCAACACCGGCATCTCGGCGATCATCGGTCCACGCGGCAGGGTGCGTGCGCGGGCCCCGCAGTTCGCGGTCGCGGCGCTGCACGGCATGGCCGAGCCACGCCGGGGCGCGACGCCGTACGTGCGGGTCGGTGACGTGCCCATGCTCCTGCTGGCGCTGCTGGTCGGCGGCCTGGCCTGGGGCTGGCCGCGGCGGGGGCGTGCGCGGACGAGCACGTAGTCCCGCTGCCGGGCCGAAGGCTCAACCAAGGGGACAGCGCGGATTCCGCAGGTGCGCGTCGGGCGCAAGCCCGGGCTGCGACGAGGGTCGGCGGGGCGGCTGCGGGCCGGACTTCAGTCCGGGGGGGGTGCCTCTTCGGCCTGATCGGGGAAGCGCCGGTAGCGGGTGCCGTGGCACTTCGGGCAGGGTGGCACGCGCCCGGTCTTGTGCATGTGCAGTTCACGGCCGCAGCCGGAGCAGGCCAGCGCGCCCGGGGCGGCGATCTCGCCGGTGCGCCACTCCTCGATGCCCTGCGCCCGCTCGGAGAGCCGGTCGAGCTCGGTGCGGGTCTGGTCGACCATCAGTTCGAACATCTGCATGAAGCGCTGCTCGACCAGCTTGAGGTCGAAGCGGAACCAGTCGCGGAAATCCTGGCGGGTCTCCTCGAGGTAGCGCGCCACCTCCTCGGTGTCGCGGCGCAGGTAGTCGCCGATCCGTTCCGCCTCTTCGCGGGTCAGCTCTCCGAGCTCCACGGCGGTCTCGCGGGCGTGCTCGATCTGCTTGTGGATGACCGGCAGCGTCTCCTCGCCGGTCTGCTTGAGGGCGGTGTGGATGCGCTCGAGCATCCGGTCGTAGGCCTCGACCAGGCGGTCGCTGCCGAAGGGTTGCTGGCCCGGTGCCATGGGCGCTGCTCCTGCGCTGGATTCCCGCTCCGAGTATAGCCAGCGGGCGGCGCGCGGGGTCGTGTTGTGGCTGCAATCGGGGCTACGGTATCCTTCCTTTTTCCCTTCTGCAGGCATCCTGCTCCCCCGATGGACGACCAGTACCTTCCCGCGCAGGTCGAGCGTGAGGCCCAGGCCAGCTGGGACGATAACGGGACCTTCCAGGCCCCCGACGAACCGTCGCGGGAGAAGTTCTACTGCCTGTCGATGTTCCCGTACCCGAGCGGACGCCTGCACATGGGGCACGTGCGCAACTACACCATCGGTGACGTCATCACCCGCTTCGAGCGCATGCGCGGGCGCAACGTCCTGCAGCCGATGGGCTGGGACGCCTTCGGCCTGCCCGCGGAGAATGCGGCCATGGCCAACGGCGTGCCGCCGGCGCAGTGGACCCGCGACAACATCGCCTACATGAAGCGACAGCTGCGCTCGCTCGGTTTCGCGCTGGACTGGTCGCGCGAGCTGGCCACCTGCCACCCGGAGTACTACCGCTGGAACCAGTGGCTGTTCCTGCGCATGCTCGAGCAGGGCATCGCCTACAAGAAGTCGGGGGTGGTCAACTGGGACCCGGTCGACCAGACGGTGCTGGCCAACGAGCAGGTGATCGACGGTCGCGGCTGGCGCACCGGTGCGCCGGTGGAGAAGCGCGAGATCCCGATGTACTACCTGGCGATCACGCGCTACGCCGACGAGCTGCTCGAGGCGCTGGACGGCCTCGACGGCTGGCCGCCGCAGGTCAAGACCATGCAGGCCAACTGGATCGGCAAGAGCCACGGCGTGCGCTTCGCCTTTCCCTACGAACTCGACGGGGAGGAGGGCCGGCTGTGGGTCTTCACCACCCGCGCCGACACCATCATGGGCGTGACCTTCTGCGCGGTCGCTGCCGAACACCCCCTGGCCGCGCGCGCGGCGCGCGACAACCCGGAACTCGCCGCCTTCATCGAGGCGTGCAAGCAGGGCGGGGTGGCCGAGGCCGATCTCGCCACCATCGAGAAGAAGGGCATGCCGACCGGGCTGCAGGTCACCCATCCCCTGACCGGGGAGCCGGTCGACGTCTGGGTCGGCAACTACGTGCTGATGGGCTACGGCGACGGCGCGGTGATGGCGGTGCCGGCGCACGACGAGCGCGATTTCGAGTTCGCGCTCAACTACGGCCTGCCGATCAGGCAGGTGATCGACGTCCCCGGCGAGGCGTTTTCCGACCAGGCCTGGCAGCCGTGGTATGCCGACAAGGCGCGCGGGATCTGCGTCAACTCGGGGAAGTAC
>JBFIFF010000240.1:0-2980 GCA_041602955.1 Gammaproteobacteria bacterium
GCCGAGACCCTCGAGGTGATGTCGCGCCAGGTGGAACTCAAGCTGCGCGACTTCGGTATCGAGGTGGAGGTCGACGCCGTGCACCCCGGCCCGGTGATCACCCGCTTCGAGCTGAGCCTCGCCGCCGGCACCAAGGTGAGTCGCATCACCAACCTGGCCAAGGACCTGGCGCGTGCCCTGTCGGTGATCAGCGTGCGCATCGTCGAGGTGATCCCGGGCAAACCGGTGATCGGTCTCGAGATTCCCAACGAGCGCCGCGAGACGGTGGTGTTGAGCGAGATCCTCAATTCCAAGACCTTCGACAAGGCGGGCGGGCCACTGACGCTGGCGCTGGGCAAGGACATCAGCGGCAACCCGTTCGTCGCCGAGCTGTCGAAGATGCCCCACCTGCTGGTCGCCGGCACCACCGGCTCGGGCAAGTCGGTGGCGCTGAACGCGCTGATCCTGAGCCTGCTCTACAAGCAGTCTCCCGAGCACGTGCGGCTGATCATGATCGACCCGAAGATGCTCGAGCTGTCGGTCTACGACGGCATCGGCCACCTGCTCACGCCGGTGGTCACCGACATGAAGGAGGCGGGCAATGCGCTGCGCTGGTGCGTGGCCGAGATGGAGCGCCGCTACCGGCTGATGGCCGCGCTCGGCGTGCGCAACATCGCCGGTTTCAACCGCAAGGTGCGGGAGGCGGCGGCCAAGGGCGCGGCGATCGTCGACCCGCTGTTCACCGCCACCGAGGACCTGGACGAGGCCCCGGCGGAGCTCGAGACGCTGCCCTACATCGTCGTGGTCGTCGACGAGTTCGCCGACCTGATGATGGTGGTCGGCAAGAAGGTCGAGGAGCTGATCGCGCGGCTGGCGCAGAAGGCGCGCGCGGCCGGCATCCACCTGATCCTCGCCACCCAGCGCCCGTCGGTCGACGTCATCACCGGCCTGATCAAGGCCAACATCCCGTCGCGCATCGCCTTCCAGGTCTCGTCGCGGGTCGACTCGCGCACCATCCTCGACCAGCTGGGGGCCGAGCAGCTGCTCGGGCAGGGCGACATGCTCTACCTGCCGCCCGGCAGCGGCATCCCGCACCGCGTGCACGGCGCGTTCGTCGCCGACGACGAGGTGCACAAGGTGGTGCGCCACCTGCGCACCCTCGGCGATCCGGTCTACGTCGACGGCATCCTCGACGGCAGCCACGACGTCCCCGGACTGTCCGGCGAGGGCAATGGCGGCAACGGCGCCGACGCCGAGAGCGACCCGCTCTACGATGAGGCGGTGGCGATCGTCGCCGAGTCGCGCCGCGCCTCGGTCTCCGGCATCCAGCGCCGCCTCAAGGTCGGCTACAACCGCGCCGCGCGCATGGTCGAGGCGATGGAACTGGCGGGCGTGGTTGGCCCGCTGGAAGCCAACGGCCAGCGCGAGGTGCTCATCCCACCGCCGCCGAAGGGGTGAGCGTGCGTCGCCTGCTGACCCTGTTGACCGCTCTGCTGCTGCCGCTCGCGGCCACCGCGGGCGATCCCGGGGCGCGGCTGCGCGCGTTCCTCGACACCACGCGCAGCCTCGACGCGGGCTTCGTCCAGGAGCGGGTCGGGGAGCGGGATGCGGAGCCCGAGCGGGCCACCGGCCGCCTGCGCCTGCAGCGCCCGGGGCGCTTCCGCTGGGACTACGAAACCCCCTACGTCCAGCTGATCCTCGCCGACGGCGAGCGGCTGTGGATCTACGACCCGGACCTCGAGCAGGCGACCGTGCGGCCGCAGGCCGAGGCGCTCGGCAACTCCCCGGCGCGCCTGCTCAGCGGCGGGCTCGACCTCGACGCCCACTTCGTCGTCGTCGGGGTCACAGGAACGGATGGAAGCGACCTCGACTGGGTCGAGTTGCGCCCGCTCGGCGGTGACGAGGAGTTCACCCGGGTGCGCTTCGGCTTCCTCGGGGAGCATCTGGCGGCCTTGCAGATGAGCGACAATCTCGGGTTCAAGACGAACATATATTTCAATGATATAGAAATCAATTCGCATATAGATTCGAGATTATTCTCGTTCCAGCCACCCGCCGGGGTCGATGTCCTTGGCCAGTGAGCCAGGCCAGGGGAGCCTGTTCGGCGGAACCGCCGACTCGGAGGAGGCGGTCCCGGGTCCTGACACGCGTCCACTGGCCGACCGCATGCGCCCGACCACGCTCGAGGCGTTCGTCGGCCAGGCCCACCTGGTCGGCGCGGACAAGCCGCTGCGTCGTGCCATCGCCTCAGGCCACCTGCACTCGATGGTGCTCTGGGGGCCGCCCGGCACCGGCAAGACCACGCTCGCCAAGCTGGTGGCCACCTACTGCAACGCCCGCTTCCTGCAGCTCTCGGCGGTGCTCTCCGGGGTCAAGGAGATCCGCGCCGCGGTCGACACGGCCCGCGCGACCCGCGCCGCCGACGGTCGCGCGACCCTGCTGTTCGTCGACGAGGTGCACCGCTTCAACAAGTCGCAGCAGGACGCGTTCCTGCCGCACGTCGAGGATGGCACCTTCATCTTCATCGGCGCGACCACCGAGAACCCGTCGTTCGAGCTCAACAACGCGCTGCTCTCGCGCGCGCGCACCTACGTGCTCAAGGCGCTCGACGTCGCCGACGTGCGTGCGGTGATCGACCAGGCGCTGGCCGACGAAGCGCGTGGCCTCGGCGGCCTGCGGCTGCAGGTGGCCGGCGCGGTGCGCGAGCGCCTCGCCGCGCTGGCCGACGGCGACGCGCGCCGCGCGCTGAATCTGCTCGAGATCATGGCCGACCTCGCCGGCGAGGGTGGCACCGTCGACGACGCGCTGCTCGGCGAGGTGGCCGGCGGCGCGGCCCTGCGTCGCTTCGACAAGGGGGGCGAGGCGTTCTACGACCAGATCTCGGCCCTGCACAAGGCGGTGCGTGGCTCGGCCCCCGACGCCGCGCTCTACTGGCTGGCGCGCATGCTCGACGGCGGCTGCGATCCCCTCGACGTCGCGCGGCGTGCGGTGCGCATGGCCA
>JBFIFF010000241.1:0-2943 GCA_041602955.1 Gammaproteobacteria bacterium
GTCGCCGTCGCCGTTCCGCGCGTTCCGGATCGCCTGCCCGGTGCCGACCGCGACGACGTGGACGGTGATGCCCGTCTTCGCGGTGAACTGCGGCAGCAGGTGGTCGTAGAGGCCGGAGTTGGCGGTCGAGGTGGTCGACTGCTGGATGATCGACCGCTCCGCGGCCCCGGCGCCGCCGGTGAGGAACAGGAGCAGGAGCACGATCGGCCAGCGCTTGAGCGTCGTGTCGGAATCTTCCGTCGGTCGCGGTGCGGGTTCAGAGCACCAGCCGTCCGGCGAGGTAGTCGCGCGCCTCGCCGGAGGCCGGGCGATCGAAGAACTCGGTGGCGGGCGCGTGCTCGGTGAGGCGCCCGCGATGCAGGAACACCACGTCGTCGGCCAGGCGCCGGGCCTGGCCGATGTCGTGGGTGACGAAGACCACCTTGGTGCCGGCCTCGCGCGCCTCGCGCACCAGCGCCTCGATGGTCGCCACCGACGCGGGGTCGAGGCTGGCGGTCGGCTCGTCCATCAGCAGCACCTCCGGTTGGAGCGCCAGCGCGCGCGCCATCGCCAGGCGCTGCTGCTCGCCGCCGGAGAGGCGCCGGGCCGGGCGCTCGGCCACGGCGGCCAGCCCGACGTGGTCGAGCAGGCGCAGCCCCTCCCCGCCGTCCCGGCGCGGCCTCAGGCGCAGCACGAACTCGACGTTGGCGCGTACCGAGCGGCGCAGCAGCACCGGGCGCTGGAAGAGCAGCGCCTGGCGCCGGCGCACCGTCTCGTCGACCGGGGCGCCGTTCCACCGCAGCGTGCCGGCGGACGGCTCGAGCAGGCCGTGCATGAGCCTGAGCAGCAGGCTCTTGCCGGCCCCGTTCGGCCCCATGATCACGGTCACGCCGGGGTCGTCGAGGCGCAGGTCGATGGCGTCGATCAGCCGCGCGTCGCCCACCGTGTAGCTCAGGCCCCGCGCCTCGAGCGGCAGCAGGCGGGGGGGCGACGCGGCGGACCCGGGCCGCACCGTGGCCACCTCAGGCATAGGCCTGCCGCGCCGCGCTCGCGCGCAGTCCCATGACCCCGGCGTTGACCGCCAGCGCGAGGCCGATCAGCACGATGCCCAGCGCCAGCGCCAGCGCCAGGTCGCCCTTGGAGGTCTCGAGCGCGATGGCGGTGGTCATCACCCGGGTCAGGTGGTTGATGTTGCCGCCGACGATGATCACCGCGCCGACCTCGGCGATCGCGCGGCCGAAGCCGGCCAGCGCGACGGTGAGCAGGCTGTAGCGGGCGTCCCACAGCAGCGCGGCCACCGCGGTGTGCGGCGGCAGGCAGAGCGAACGGAACTGCTCGGCATACTCGTCGTGGAGTTGCTCGAGCACCTCGCGTGACAGCGCCGCGACGATCGGCGTGACCAGGATCGACTGCGCGACGATCATCGCCGTCGGCGTGTAGAGCAGCTCCAGCCAGCCGAGCGGGCCGGCGTTGGAGAGCATCAGGTAGACCAGCAGGCCGACCACCACCGGCGGCAGGCCCATCAGGGCGTTGAGCAGCACGATCAGCACCTGGCGCCCCGGGAAGCGCGCCATCGCCACCAGCGCGCCGAGCGGCAGGCCGAGCGCGCAGGAGACCGCCACCGCGGTGAGGCTCACGCGCAGCGAGAGGCCGATGATCTCGAGCAGGTCGGCATCGGCCGCGAGCACCAGCTCGAAGGCCAGGCGGAACGATTCGGAGAAATCCTGCAT
The DNA here is from genome assembly GCA_041602955.1 of Gammaproteobacteria bacterium. Lineage (GTDB taxonomy): Bacteria > Pseudomonadota > Gammaproteobacteria > QNFN01 > QNFN01 > QNFN01. The sequence goes on from JBFIFF010000241.1 coordinate 1,710, forward strand.
CGCGGGGTCGGAGAGGCGCCCTTATGAACGTTGAAAAAGCGCGTGATCTACGCTATGAAGACAATTAGCGTAAATAATGCATAATTTCAACATCTATTGCACATGATTACCAGGGGCATCGCCCTCCAGCAACCGCGCCTCGCGCACCCTGCACTGGCCCCGCCCAGCTCGCCGGCATTGCGCGCCTACCGGGCAACTGCAACCATCGGCGCGAACCCCGAGACCCGCCGCCCCACGCCCCCATGAACGAGCCGTCCAGCGACTTCCTGACCACCCGCGAGCTCGCCGACCTGCTGCGCATCAAGGAGCGCAAGGTCTACGATCTCGCCGCCGCCGATGCCATTCCCTGCCTGCGGGTCACCGGCAAGCTGCTCTTCCCGCGCGGTGCCATCGACGCCTGGCTCGCGTCCCACACTTCGGGCCCGGACGGCACCGCGAACGAGGCGCGCGAACAGGTCTTCGCCGGCAGCCACGACCCGCTGCTCGACTGGGCGCTGCGCGAGTCGGGCGCCGGCCTCGCCACCTACTTCGACGGCAGCCTCGACGGTGTCGAGCGCTTCGCCGCACGGGCGGCGGTTGCCAGCGGGCTGCACGTCCGCGACCCGGAGTCGGCCGAGTGGAACGTGCCGCTGGTGGCCCGCCGCTTCGCCCGCCAGCCGGTGGTGCTGGTCGAGTTCGCGTGGCGCGAACGCGGGCTGATCGTCGCCCCCGGACAGGAAACGACCCTGCGTGACGTCACCGCCCTGCGTGGCCGGCGCGTGGTGCCGCGCCAGGCGGCCGCCGGCAGCCAGGGGCTGCTCGAGCAGTTGCTCGCCACGGCCGGGGTGGCACGCGACGACCTCGAGCTGATCGCCCCGGCGCACACCGAGACCGACGCCGCGCTGGCCGTCCTCGAGGGCAAGGCCGACGCGGCATTCGGCCTGCTCGGCCTCGCCCGGCGCCACCGGCTCGGCTTCGTGCCCTTGGTCCGCGAGCGCTTCGACCTGCTGGTCGACCGCCGCGCCTGGTTCGAGCCGCCGCTGCAGGGCTTGTTCGCGTTCTGCAACACCCCCGCGTTCCCCGCCAAGGCGGCCGAGCTCCACGGCTACGACGTCGCCGGCTTCGGCACGGTGCACTTCAACGGCTGAGCTCCCTCCGCGGGTCCCACCCCGATCGCCCGGGGTCGTCGACCCACGACGATGAAGGGCCGCCCCCTCGCCGCAGACCGACCGAGCACGGCCAGCGCACCGCCCGA
>JBFIFF010000242.1:0-2915 GCA_041602955.1 Gammaproteobacteria bacterium
CCGGCGAGTTCCACGTCACCGGCCTGTTCGGCGTGCTCGGCATGATGGTCATGGTCTCGGCGCACAGCCTGCTGACCGTCTACCTCGGACTCGAGCTGCTGTCGCTGTCGCTCTACGCCATGGTCGCCTACGATCGTGACTCGCTGCCTGCCACCGAGGCGGCGATGAAATACTTCGTGCTCGGTGCACTCGCTTCGGGCCTGCTGCTCTACGGCATGTCGATGCTCTACGGCGTGACCGGAACCCTCGACCTGGGGCTGATCGCCGAGCGCCTCGCGGGCGTCGACAGGGGTGACCCGGTGCTGGTGTTCGGCCTCGCCTTCATCGTTGCCGGGCTGGCGTTCAAGCTCGGTGCCGTGCCCTTCCACATGTACCTGCCCGACGTCTACCACGGCGCGCCGACCGCGGTCACCGTCTACGTCGGCACGGCGCCCAAGATCGCCGCGTTCGCCCTGGTGATGCGCGTGCTGGCCGAGGGGCTGGCCCCGCTGCACGCCGACTGGCAGCAGATGCTGGTGGTGCTTGCCGTGCTGTCGCTTGCCCTTGGCAACGTGGTGGCCATCGCGCAGACCAACATCAAGCGCATGTTCGCCTATTCGACCATCTCCCACGTCGGCTTCATCCTGCTCGGCATCCTTGCAGGCACGCCGGAGGGCTACGCAGGGGCGATGTTCTATGCCATCACCTACGCGGTGATGGCGCTCGGCGGCTTCGGCATGATCTTGCTGCTCGCGCGCGAAGGATTCGAGGCCGACAACCTCGATGACTTCCGTGGCCTCAACGAGCGCAGCCCGTGGTTCGCCTTCGTCATGCTGCTGGTCATCTTCTCGATGGCCGGGGTGCCGCCGACGGTCGGGTTCTATGCCAAGCTGTTGGTGCTGCAGGCGGTGATCCAGGTCGACATGGTGTGGCTGGCCATCGTCGCCGTGCTCTTCTCCGTGGTCGGCGCCTTCTACTACCTGCGCGTCATCAAGCTGATGTACTTCGACGAGGTCGAGGACCGCAGCCCGCTGGCCGCCGCGCCTGACCTGCGCCTGGCGCTCTCCGTGAACGGCCTGTCGGTGCTTCTGCTGGGCCTGTTCCCGGGCGGCCTGATGGCGCTGTGCATCGGCGCGCTGACCTGAAACACCGGCCCGCCACGACTCCTGTTGTGTTCGGCTGGGGGCGTGGGTACAATGCGCATCCGTTGTTGCGGGGTGGAGCAGTCCGGTAGCTCGTCGGGCTCATAACCCGAAGGTCCCAGGTTCAAATCCTGGCCCCGCTACCACACAACACGGTGGATCGAGAAAAGCCCCGTTTCGACGGGGCTTTTTGTTGGTGCCGAGGCGGCCCGAGGGGCGGCGCCGGTCGGTGGGCAGGGGAGGGCCGTGGGGCCCTCTAGTTTTTTGCGGGAATGCGGATGCGCCAAGCGCCGGCGAAGCTGCGGGAACTGATCGAGCCGATCGTCGCCGGGCTCGGCTACGAGACGGTCGGCATCGAGCTGCTGCCGCAGGGCGGGCACGAACTGCTGCGCATCTACATCGACCGGGAGGGCGGAGTGACCATCGACGATTGCGAGCAGGTCAGCCACCAGGTGAGCGGCATGCTCGACGTCGAGGACCCGATCCGTGGCGAGTACACCCTGGAGGTCTCCTCCCCCGGGGTCGACCGGCCGCTGTTCCGGCGCGAGGATTTCGCCCGCTTCGTGGGTCGCCGCGCCAAGCTCCGCCTGCATGCGCCGCGCGACGGCCGTTCCCGCTACACCGCGCTGCTGCGCGGCCTCGACGGCGACGAGGTGCTGTTCGAGGTGGATGGCGAGGCGCTGCGCGTCGCCTTTGACGAGATCGACCAGGCGCGCCTGGTGGGAGACCTCCGGCCGGGCCGGGGGCATGCTGGAGAGTCAGGGTAATGAGTAAAGAGATCCTGATGGTCGTCGACGCCGTATCGCATGAGAAGGGCGTCGAGAAGGCGATCATTTTCGAGGCCATCGAACTGGCCTTGGCCTCGGCCACGCGCAAGAAGCACGGTGGCGACATCGACGTGCGCGTCGCCATCGACCGCGTCAGCGGAGACTACGCCACCTTCCGCCGCTGGGAGGTCATCTCGCCCGACGTCGAGCTCGACGAGGACGAGGAGCCCGAGGAGTTCGAGTTCCACCCCGAGCGCCAGGTGTGGCTCGACGACGCACGCGAGGAGAAACCCGACCTGCAGCCCGGTGATTTCATCGAGGAGCCGATGGAGTCCGTCGAGTTCGGGCGCATCGCGGCGCAGGCGGCCAAGCAGGTGATCGTGCAGAAGGTGCGCGAGGCCGAGCGGGCACAGATCGTGGAGAACTACACCGGCCGCGAGGGCGAGCTGGTCGGAGGCATCGTCAAGCGCGTCGAGCGCGGCAACGTCTACATCGACCTCGGTGGCAACGCCGAGGCGGTGATCTTCCGCGAGGAGATGATCCCGCGCGAGGCGGTGCGCGGCGGCGACCGCGTCCGCGGCTACCTCCGCGAGGTGCGTTCCGAGCCGCGCGGGCCGCAGCTGTTCGTGAGCCGCACGGCGCCCGAACTGCTGATCTCGTTGTTCACCCTCGAGGTGCCGGAGATCGGCGAGGGGCTGATCGACATCATGGGCGCGGCGCGCGACCCGGGCTCGCGGGCCAAGATCGCGGTGCGCTCCAACGAGCCGCGCATCGACCCGGTCGGCGCCTGCGTCGGCATGCGCGGCTCGCGCGTGCAGGCGGTGTCCAACGAACTTGCCGGCGAACGGGTCGACATCATCCCGTGGAGCGACAACCCCGCGCAGCTGGTGATCAACGCCATGCAGCCGGCCGAGGTGATGTCGCTCGTGGTCGACGAGGAGAGCCACAGCATGGACCTCGCGGTCGACGAGGAGCAGCTGTCGCAGGCGCTCGGTCGCGGCGGGCAGAACATCCGTCTCGCCTCCCA
>JBFIFF010000243.1:0-2912 GCA_041602955.1 Gammaproteobacteria bacterium
CCGCCGCGGCGGCTGACGGCCAGACACGCCCCCTGGAGCGTGGTGCGGTGCTGTTCGAGAGCGACACCGTGATCACCGGCGTAGACAGCTTCGCGCGCATCCGCTTCAGCGACGGCAGCTCGCTGCACCTGCGTGCCTCGACCCGTTTCTCGATCTCCGAGTACGCCTTCGAGCAGCAGGGCAAGAAGGACGTCGGTCGCTTCAACCTCGTCGCCGGCGGGTTCCGCGCGGTGACCGGCGCGATCGGTCGCGATGACAAGCCGGCCTACACGGTCAAGACCCCGGTCACGACCATCGGCATCCGCGGCACCGACCACGAGGCGCGCTACTGCGACGGTGACTGCACCGACCTCCAGGACCAGGGCGTGCAGCCGCCCGACGACGGCCTCTACAACGGCACCTTCGAGGGCGAGACGGTCATCAACGGCATCGTCTTCGGGCCGGGGCAGTATGGCTACACCAACCTCGCGGGCGTGACCATCCGTCTGCCCGAGCCGCCACCGATCCTCACCGGCGACCCGATGCCCGATCCGTCCGACGACGCCCAGTACGAGGGGTTCGGCGCCGGCCTGGGCGGGACGCCCGGAGGCGACAGGGGGGGCACGCCCGGTGGCGGCGTACCCGGCGCGGCCGGCGGTGGCACGGCTGGCGGAGGCGCGCCCGGCGGTGACACGACCGGTGACGGCAGCCGAACCACCATCACCGACGGCAGCGAGGGCCGGGACGCGCGGTTCGTGATCAACGCCGATGCCGGGTTCTTCTACATCCCGGCGCGCGAACGGCAACTGGTGGTGCTCGAGTGCCCGATTTGACCTGCCGGTGAACGACGGGGAGGTCGAACTCCCGGCCCCGCCGGGATACGGGCGGGTGGTCGCGCTGAGCCCCGCGCTCCACGCAGGGCTTGGCATCGACCCGGAACGGCGACGCCTGTTCGCTCGCGACAAGCACCTTCTGCTGCTGACCGACAGCGAGTTCTTCCGCGCCGCCCTGAGTTACCCGATCGGTCTGCTGCAGCCGGCTGGCCAGGCGCATCCCCTCCCGGTCGCGGTGCTCGGCCTGGAGGAGAGGCGCAACCTGTTCGTCGACGACGACGGGCGCTGGGAGCGCGGCATCTACGTGCCCGCGATCGCGCGCCGCTACCCGTTCTGCGTGGTGCGCGTGCGCGGCGGCCGCGTCGACGGCCAGCGGCTGATCGGTGTCGATCGCGACGGCCTGGCCGCCAGCGACACGCCGCTGTTCGACGCCGACGGTGAGCCGACCGCGGCGTGGACGCAGCAGAAGGGATTGATCGACCAGTTCGAGGGGGCGCTGGAGCAGACCGAGGCGATGTGCAGGCGCCTCGTCGACGCCGGGTTGCTCGAACCGTTCGACGCCCACCTGCGCCTCGACGACGGCCGCAAGTTCACCCTCGGCGGGCTGCAGCGGGTCTCCGAGGAGAAGCTCAAGACGCTCGACGCCACGACCGCCGGCGCGTGGCTCGCCGACGGCACGCTGGCGCGCATCCACGCCCACCTGATCTCGTTGAACCATTTCGCGCGCCTCGCCGGGCGCTGCGTATAATCGGCCGCGGCCCACAGGAGAGCATGTCGCATGGGTGTCTCGATCACCATCACCGACAACGAGTTCCCGATCTCGCCGGTGTTCGTCGACTACGTCGCGACCGTCATCGAGGGGCGGGAATTCGCGGCTTCAGAGTGGCACGACCAGCTCAGCGAGGCGCTCAGCAACCAGCAGGCCGAGGTGCTGCAGAAGGCGCAGGAGAACGCCGCCAAGGTGATGGAGTCGGAGCTGGGCAAACGCTTCGTCGCCCGCGCCTACGAGCTGTTCCTCGCCCTGCTCGCGGGCGATGCTGCCAAGATCCGCGACATCCAGTTCCGCTTCCACTTCATCAACGTCATCGGGGTGCCGCGCAACGGCGGCTCGTACCTGACCAAGGAGATCTACCGCGCGCTCGGCTTCGAGGCCGACAAGGTGCCCAACGTCATCGCCCACGACGGCTTCCCCGAGGCGTCGCCGTTCCTGTTCCAGCCGAAGGTCAACAGCTGGGTCACCAGCCTGCAGACCATGGCCGAGTTCCTGACCATGATCGAGCACTACTTCGGCAAGCGGAAACCGCACTCGGGCAAGATCCAGGTGCCGAAGAAGCTGACCAAGGGCAGCTACGCGGGCGGCTTCTTCCACCGCGTGCTCGGCGAGTCGGTGGAGCACATCCTCACCGTGCGCCACCCGGTCACCTCGTGCATCTCGACCTACGAGAAGTCGGGCGGCTTGCCGGAAGACGGCCGGTTCAGGGTGCGCAGCAACATCGAGGAGTGGGTGCGCCGCGACCTGGCCTACACCGGGGTCGACAACGAGAGCATCGCGGCGATGGACTACTTCGACGCCTACCTGCGCTACTGGGAGCAGTACCACTACTACATCGCGACGACCGGGCTCTCCGCCAACCGTAACGTCGAGGTGGTGGCCTACGGCGAGGAGCGGATGAAGAACCTCGCACGCAGCTTCTTCTACCGCTACAACAACCCGCAGGAGCCGGAGGCGTTCCAGGTGTTCGACAAGCGCGACCGTCACCCCGGCTGGTTCGACGCGGCCCACGCGGCGATCGACCGCGTTGCGGCGGTCTGGCAGCGGGTCGGTCTGGCGTTTCCGCGCGACGAGGTGCTCGAGGCCTGGTAGTGGCCGACGCGCTCGGGGACACTCTCGATGCGCTGGTCGCAGGCTTCCTCGCCGCGACCCGTGTGCGCCATGGCCGCGAGCCGCGCCTGCAGCGCGATCCCGAGTGGCCCTCACCCTGCGAGCAGGGCACGGCCGACGCCGAGGGGTGGATCGCCTGGCGCCCGGTGCGGCGCACCTCGCCGCACGACCTCGGCGGTCTCGCCGCGGCCCTCGAGACCGCGATCCACCCCGACTTC
>JBFIFF010000244.1:0-2905 GCA_041602955.1 Gammaproteobacteria bacterium
ACCCCGCCTACGGTCGCCGCATGGCCCGAGGGCCCCGACTGGGAGGTGCGCGTCGTCGAGAACCTCTTCCCGGTCCTCGGCGCCGACGGCCAGGGAGGCCCGCTGGTGCTCGGCCTGCAGCAGGCGATCGACGGCTACGGTCGCCACGAGGTGATGATCGACCACCACCACCACGGCATTGCCTTGCATGAGATGAGCGCGGCGCACCTGGAACTGCTGCTGACTGCCTACCGTGAGCGCATGCGCGCGCTCTACGCCAGCGACGAGCGGCTGCGCTACGTGCTCGCGTTCAAGAACTTCGGCAAGGCGGCCGGAGCGAGCATCGCCCACACCCACAGCCAGCTGATCGCGATGCCGGTGGTGCCGCAGAACGTGCAGGACGAGTTCGCGCACGCCCGCGCCTACCACGCGCGCCACGGCCACTGCATCTTCTGCTCGCTGGTCGACGAGGCGCTGACCTACGAGGCGACCATCTACGATCGCACCTCGGGCGAGGTGCGCCGGCGCATCGACGTCGGCCAGTACGTGGTCGAGCGCAACGAGCGTTTCGTCGCCATCAAGCCGTTCGCCAGCCGCTTCGAGTGGGAGGTGCACATCTTGCCGCTGGTCCACCAGGCCGACTACCTCGACCTAGCCGACGACGACCTGCACCACCTCGCCGCCATGCTCCGCCGCACCATGCACCGGCTCGACGCGGTGATCGGCGGCGCGCAGTACAACTACTTCCTGCACTCGCTGCCGCACTGCGCCGAGTGCGCCGGTGGCGAGGCGAGCTACCACTGGCATCTCGAGATCTGCCCGCGCACCAGCATCCCGACCGGTTTCGAGCTCGGCTCGGGGCTGTTCGTCAACACGGTGAGTCCCGAGGAGGCAGCGGCGCGGCTGCGCGCGGTGGCGCTCGACTGAAAGATCTCTCGGATCGGAGTCCAACCACGGACAGGACAGCCGATGGGTGCTGTTGTGGGTCCGGCTATAGGCCGACGGGTAATCTTCCCGACGTCTGCAGCAGACGCCCTCGCCTTCAGTACTCCGCCACCTCGTACGCGGTGATCAGCACGTCGGCGGCCCGGTCACGCAGCGGGATCAGCGCCTGGTAGGCGTCGGAGTCGTGCCAGCGGTTTAGCTCGTCCATGTCTGTGAAGCGGATCACGACGATGCGCTTGCGCGGCTGCTCGCCGGCGAGGTCGCGCGCGCGGCGGCCACGGAACACCACCTCCGCCGCATACGGTGCCAGCGACGCGGCGACGCCGTCGATGTAGCGGTGCCAGAGGTCCGGGTCGCGCAGGCGGATCTGGCCGACGAGGTAGGCGGGCATCGGCGTACCCTTCACCCCTTGCCGCGCCGTTCGCCCTTGTCCTTCTTTTTCTTCTTGTGCCGGTTGCGCTTCTTGAACGAGCGCATGCGCTCCTCGGCGGCGGCGATGCTCAGCACCTGGGCCCCGGGCTCGACCTCTCCCTCGACCGGCCTGCGCATCACGTAGCGGCCATCGGGCTGCATCTCCCAGGCGCCACAGCGGTCGGCGAACTGCATGTCGAGGATGGCACCGAGTTCCTTGCGCAGCTCGGGGTCCTCGACCGGGGTGACCACCTCCACGCGTGCCTCGAGGTTGCGCCGCATGCAGTCGGCCGAGCCGATGAAGTACTCGTCGTCGCCACCGTTGCGGAAGTGGAAGATGCGCGTGTGCTCGAGGAAGCGGCCGACCAGGCTGATCACGCTGACGTTGTCGGAGAGCCCGGGGACGCCGGGCCGCAATCGGCAGGTGTCGCGCACGATCAGCTGCACCTCCACGCCCGCCTGCGAGGCGCGGTAGAGCGCGCGCGTCACGTCGGTGTCCTCCAGGGCGTTCATCTTCAGCCGGATCAGGCCGGGCGACTTGTCGCCGTGGCGCTGGATCTCACGCTCGATCCTGTCGAGCAGGGCCGGCTTGAGGACCTTGGGTGCCGGCAGCAACTTGTTGTAGTGGCGCTTGGGGACCAGGCCGACGGTGATGTAGTTGAACAGCTCGGTCAGGTCGGCACCGATCAGCGGGTCGCAGGTCAGCAGGCCGAGGTCGCTGTACAGGCGCGCGGTGCCCGCATGGTAGTTGCCGGTGCCGATGTGCGCGTAGCGGCGCAGGCCGTCGTAGTCGCGCCGGATGACGAAGATCACCTTGCTGTGGGTCTTGAGGCCCAGCACGCCGTAGGAGACGTGGATGCCCGCCTCCTCGAGCCGGTTCGCCCAGCGGATGTTGGCCGACTCGTCGAAGCGTGCCTTAAGCTCGACGCACACCGCCACCTGCTTGCCGTTCTCGGCGGCATCCATCAGGTAGCGGATGATCTTGGAGTCCGCCGCGGTCCGATACAGCGTCATCTTGATCGCCAGCACCTTCGGGTCGCGGCTCGCCTCGAGCAGGAAGCGTTCGACCGAGGTGACGAACGACTCGTAGGGGTGCTGCAGCAGGATCGGTCCGTGGTCGCGGATCTCGTGGAAGATGTTCGGTGCGTTGGCCAGGCGCGGGTGGTCGACCGGGTGGTGCGGCGGGTCGCGCAGGTCGAGACGCGGCAGGCCGGCGATCTGGAACAGGTCGCGCTTGGCCATCAGCCCCTCGACCTCGAACACGTCCACCTCCTCGTCGAGGCCGAGCTCGGCGGCGAGCATGCCGCGTCGCACCGGGTCCATGCCCCGGGAGACCTCCAGGCGCACCATCGGCGCGAACTTGCGATCGCGCAGCTCCGACTCGATCAACTCGAGCAGGTCGTTGGCCTGCTCCGACGCCTTCTCGACGATGGCGTTGCGCGTGACGCGGAAGTACTCGCACGCCTCGACCTCGAGGCCCGGCAGCAGCAGGTCGAGGTTGCCGGCGATGACGTCCTCGAGCGGCACGTAGACCGCCTCGTCGCCGACCTGCAGGAAGCGTGGCACCCCC
>JBFIFF010000245.1:0-2878 GCA_041602955.1 Gammaproteobacteria bacterium
CCACGGCCAGGTCGCGACCCAGTCGGCGAGCCAGTTGCGCTCGGCCGTGCCCTGCCAGAGTTCACCCAACCCACCGCCCAGCGATGCCAGCGCGACCAGCAGCAGCGGCAACACCACCACCAGCGGCAACAGCGACAGCAGCAGGAAGCGCGGGGTCAACAGGTCGGAGACGGCACGGCGCAGGTCGTCGATCATCGCGCCACACCCACGGGGATGAGTGCCGGGCTCACGGGCACGGCGTGCCGCACAGGGCGCCCCCCCGCACATCGACGCCGAGCAACCGGACCGGCCGGACAAGACCGCGCCACTCCGGGCCCAGTGGGTGGTCGAGGGTGACGCGCAGGTAGTCCGGGGTGTAACCGCCGTCGGCGACCTCCCCCTCGAGGAGGACCTCGGCGACCCGCCCCACCTGTGCCTCGAGGTGATGCCTGCGCCGGCGCGCGGTGAGGTCGAGCAGCGCGCGTGCGCGGGCCTGGCGGATCGCCTCGGGCACCGCGTCGGGCAAGCACGCCGCACGGGTGCCGGCACGCGGCGAGAACGGGAACACGTGCAGGTCGCCGAAGCGGGCGGCCTCCACCACCTCGAGGGTCTGCGCCCAGTCGGCCTCGCTCTCCCCCGGGAAGCCGGCGATCACGTCACTGGTCAGGTGGACCCCCGGGACCGCCGCGCGGACCCTCTCGACCAGGCGCAGGAAGTCGGCGCGCCGGCAGCGCCGCGCCATGCGCCGCAGCACCGCGTCGGAACCGCTCTGCAGCGGCAGGTGCAGGTGCGGCATCAGGCGCGGGTCGGCATAGCACCCGAGCAAGGCGTCGTCCACGGCCCACGGCTCCAGCGAAGCGAGGCGCAGACGCGGCATGTCGGTCTCGGCCAGCAGCGCGGCAACGAGCGCGGCGAGGGTCGTGTCGCGGTCGGCGCCGTAGCCGCCGACGTGCACCCCCGTCAACACCACCTCGCCGACCCCGGCTGCGTGCAGCGCGTTCACCTCGGCGACGACCTCGGCGACGGGTCGGCTCCATTCCGCACCCCGCGCCAGGGTCACCACACAGTAGGCGCAGCTGTAGCGGCAGCCGTCCTGGACCTTGACGAAGGCGCGGTCGCGACCGCGCAGCATACAAGGTGCCGCCGCCGATGCGTCTCGCGCGGGACCCGCCGCAGGATCGACGAGCCTGACCAGCCGCGACTTGTCGCGGTTGTCGATCACCCGGTCGACCCCGAGCAGGGCCTGCGCCCGTTCCCGTTCCAGGGTGCCGAAGCAGCCGGTCACCACCAGCCGCGCCGAGGGGTTGGCGCGCCGGGCGCGGCGGATCTGCTGGCGCGACTTGCGCGACGCCTCGGCGGTGACGGCGCAGGTGTTGAAGACCACCAGGTCGGCATCGTCGGCCGCGGCCACCAGTTCGTGCCCGGCCGCGGTGAAGTCGCGTGCCCACCCCTGAAGCTCCGCCTCGTTGAGGCGGCAGCCGAGCATCTGCAAATGGACGCGCATCTCGAGCGACCTGCCGGACCTGGTTCGCGGGAGCGGTGATGATAGCCAACCCGCCCAGGCCCGGCGACCCGCATACCCGAGCTGCGGGCTGGGGTTATACTCGGTGGGGTGAACTTCCGCGATGCAGGCCGGTCCCACCCGCGTCGAAGGCCGAGATGGCCGGCGTCCCTCGAGTCCATGCGCAAGAAGACCTTACCGCTCGTCACCCTGCTGCTGCTCGCCGTGGCCTGCGTCCCGGCGTGGGCCCGCGTCGATCCCGGCGACTACACCCGCCCGCTGACCCCGCAGGAGTTCCATGCCGAGACCGCGCACGATGTCGTCAAGCGCCTGACCCGGGGCCACTACCGCAAGATCCCCCTGGACGACGCGCTCTCGGCCCGCACCTACGACCGCTACCTCGAGGTGCTCGATCCCGCGCGCATCTACTTCACCGCCGAGGACGTCGAGGGCTTCGCCGTCTACCGCCAGCAATTCGACGACCTCCTGCGCGCGGGCGTTCTGGAGCCGGCCTTCGCGATCTACAACCGCTCCCAGCGACGTCTCGCCGAACAGCTCGCCTACATGGTCAACCGACTCGAGCAGGGGCTCGCTGGAATGGATTTCACGGGCCTCGAGACCGTGGAGGTGGATCGCGGCCAGGCGCCGTGGCCCGCCGACAGCAGCGCCCAGGAGGCACTGTGGTACGCCCGGCTCAAGAACGCCGTGCTCAGCCTGCGCCTGGCCAACAGGACCGACGACGAGATCGTCAGGACCCTGACACGGCGCTACCAGAGCCAGCTTAAGAGGCTTGCCCAGAGCCGCGACGAGGACGCCTTCCAGGCCTTCATCAACGCGCTGGCGTACAACTTCGACCCGCACACCGCCTACATGTCGCCGCGCAAGTCGGAAGACTTCTCCATCGACATGAACCTGTCGCTCGAGGGGATCGGCGCCGCGCTGCAGCTCGACAACGAGTACACCAAGGTGGTGCGGGTGATCCCCGGAGGGCCCGCGTTCCACTCCAAGCAGATCAAGCCCGCGGACCGCATCGTCTCGGTCGGGCAGGGCGAGGACGGTGAGCTGGTCGACATCGTCGGCTGGCGCCTCGACGAGGTGGTGCGGCTGATCCGCGGCCCCAAGGACACCCTGGTCCGCCTGGAGATCATCCCCGCCGACGCGGCGGACGAGCACATGACCCGGATCGTGATGCTGCGCCGTGACACGGTGCGCCTGGAGGACCAGGCGGCGAGCTCGCGTGTCCTCGAGTTCGAGCAGGACGGGCGCAGGTTCCGCATCGGCGTCATCCGCCTGCCCACCTTCTACGTCAACGTCACCGACGACGTGGCCAGGGTGGTACGCGAGCTTCGCGACGATGCGGTCGACGGCCTGCTGATCGACCTGCGCAACAACGGCGGC
>JBFIFF010000246.1:0-2878 GCA_041602955.1 Gammaproteobacteria bacterium
GCCGCGTGCTTCGAATGACGGGCCAGCCGGACACCACCGCAAGCCCGGGACACGCACCGGGTGCGCCACCCGAAGGTGGCGTTCTCCGGGCCCAACCCGCGCACGTAGTTGCCATCGTCACCATGATCGTGTGCCGCCGGGTACATGGCTCCTGCGGCGGGCTCTGCGGCCTCCTCGGGAGCGTCCGGGGAGCACCGCGATATGAGCGTTCGCACGGGCCGCGAAACGCGCCCGGCGGTGAGCATCAGGGTACTGGAGGAGGGTCTAGATCGGCAACCCTGCGTAGGTGCGACGCGGAGTCCGTCGGGCGAGCATCGGGACCCGCCGCGTCCCGCGACCGATGTGATGTGCGTCGCGGTTCGCGTCCCCACCCTGAGTTATCATTCAGCCATGCGGAACTCGTCACGCTGTGGCGACCCACCTCGACTACCGTCACATGGGAGCATGACGCAATGAGCAAACGACCCTGGGTTGCGCTGCTGCTGGGCCTCTGGCTGGCCGGCTGCACCACCCTCGATCCCTACACACGGGAAGAGAAGACCAGCAACGCCACCAAGGGCGCGGCCATCGGTGCCGCGGCCGGGGCGGTGGTCGGCGCGATCGCCAACGACGGCAAGGGTGCGGTGATCGGCGCGGCCGTGGGCGCGGTCGGTGGAGGCGCCATCGGACACTACAGGGACCAGCAGGAGGCGCAGCTGCGCCAGGAACTCGAGGGCACTGGCGTCAGCGTCAGCCGCGAGGGCAACAACATCCGCCTGAACATGCCGGGCAACGTCACCTTCGCCACCGACCAGACCAACATCCGGCCCGAGTTCCACCCGGTGCTCGACTCGGTGGTCAAGGTCGCCAACAAGTTCGACAAGACCACCTTGCGCGTCAGCGGGCACACCGACAGCACCGGCAGCGAGAGCTACAATCAGCGGCTCTCCGAGCATCGCGCGCTGAGCGTCAAGGACTACCTCGCCCTGCGTGGTGTCGCCGCCACGCGGCTGACGTGGGTCGGCTATGGCGAGAGCCGGCCGATCGCCGACAACGGCAGTGCCCCGGGTCGTGCCCAGAACCGGCGCGTGGAGCTCGAGCTGATCCCGACCGGGGGCTAGTTGCGCGCGTCGCGCACCCGGTAGCCGCGCCCGTCGAAGCTGCGGAAGTAGTGGTCGAGCAGCGGGTGCTCGACCGGGACGGGCGACGGGTCGCGCTCGAGGTTGCGTTCGGCGACATAGGTCTGGTGCGTTGCGCCGTGCACGAGCACCCGGTACCAGGGCCGGTCCTTGGGTGGGCGGCTGCGTGCCACCTCGCGGTACCACTCCTCGCTGCCGCTGAACACCGGGTCGACGTCGACGATCACGCCGCGGTAGGCGAACAGGCGGTGGCGCACCAACTGGCCGACGTGGAAACGGGCCTCGCGGGTCCGGAAGGGGAGGATCTCGCCCAGGGTGACGACCTCAGCCGCCGGTGCGCGCCATCAGGCGGACCAGTTTGGCTGGTTGCTCGCGGAACTCGTGGCGCTCGGGTTTGATCTCTATGGCGTCGCGGATCGCCTGCTCGAGCTCGGCGTCGCTGGCCCCGTCGCGCAGCATGGGACGCAGGCCGACGGTGTGCTCCTGGCCGAGGCACATGTAGAGCGTGCCGTCGACGGCGAGTCGCACACGGTTGCAGCTCTCGCAGAAATGCTGCGAGATCGGGGTGATGAAGCCGATCGTCAGGTCGGTGCCGGCGACCTGAACGTAGCGCGCCGGACCGCCGCCAGGCATCACGCCGGGGATCAGGTCATAACGCGCCTCGAGGCGTCGCCGCACGACCTGCAGGTCGAGGTAATGGTCGCTCGCCTTGCGCCCGGTGTCGCCCATCGGCATGGTCTCGATCAGCCGCAGCGTGAAGCCGTGTTCGGCGCAAAACTCGACCATGTCGTCGATCTCGTCCTCGTTCAGGCCCTTCATCGCCACCATGTTGATCTTGATCGGGCTGAAGCCGGCCTCCTTGGCCGCCATCAGGCCGGCGAGTACCTTCTCCAGGCTGCCGTGGGTGATCTGGTGGAAGCGCTCGGGGTCGAGGGAGTCGAGGCTGACGTTGATCCGGGTGATGCCGGCCTCGCGCAGGGCGCGTGCCTGGCGCGCCAGCTGGGTGGCGTTGGTCGACAGCGACAGGTCGTCGAGGCCGGGCAGCGCGGCGAGACGACCCGCCAGGTCGGGCAGGCCGCGGCGGACCAGTGGTTCGCCCCCGGTCAGGCGGATGTGGTGTACGCCCAGCCGGGTGAAGGCGGCGACCACGCGTTCGACCTCGTCGAACGTCAGCCAGTGGTCGGGTTCCTCGAAGTCGTGGAAGCCCTGCGGCAGGCAGTAGAAGCAGCGCAGGTCGCAGCGGTCGGTGACCGAGACGCGCACGTAGTCGATCGATCGGCCGAAGCGGTCGATGAGTTGGGTGGGTCTGGTGGCCGTCTGCACCCCTGACGGGGTGGCGCGACCGGTGGCTTCAGCCGCGTCGAGCATACTTGACTCTTTTAGTAGGCCTTTCCCCGGATGTCAACCGGACAAGAGGTGCGGGTTGTCAGCGGCCGGGGAGCCCCGAGACGGCCACGCCCGGGGCGATGCCGTGGGTGGCGAACCAGCCGCGCGGCACCTCGAGCACGTAGCGCGCCGGTCCGCGCGAGGTCACCAGCGCCTCCGACTCCGGCACGAGCGGGACGATTTCGTCGAGCCGGCCGTCGGCGCCGATGAAGCCCGCGTCGAGAGCCAGTGGAGTGTGGCGCATCCAGAACACCCGTGGCCGGTCGTTCGGGTAGACGAACAGCATGCCGTGACCCTCGTCCAGGGCGCTGCGGTGCATCAGGCCGTGCTCGCGCTCGCGCGGCTCGTCGGCCACCTCGACGGTCAGCGGAACC
>JBFIFF010000247.1:0-2820 GCA_041602955.1 Gammaproteobacteria bacterium
CCGGGTCAGGCGGTGCGCCGGCATGCCCAGCGCATCACCGCCGCGGCCGGCGGTGCGGGCGAGCCTCGCGTCGTGCAGCAGCACCGGCACCCGGTCGGCGGTGAGTTGCACGTCGAACTCGACATGACGCGCCCCGACGGCGAGCGCCGCGGCGAGTCCAGGCAGCGTGTTCTCGGGATAGCGCGCGGGGTAGCCGCGGTGCGCGACGAGGACGGGCGGTACGTCGGTCACGGCACGCGCGGCCGTCACCTCACCCGGCCACGGGAGCGCCGGTGCGCTTGCCGTCCGCCGGGCGCGGCCCCTGCCCTTCCCCGGCAGGCGCATTGCCCTGGAGCGCCCGCGATTCCAGTTCGGCGAGGAACGCCGCGATCGCCTCGTGGGTGCCTCCGATATCCTCGATCACGATGCCGTGGCGGTCGCTGGCGACCCAGCACAGCCGCCGCACCCGGCTGCCGAGCAGGTCGTGGACCCGCTCCGCGCCGGTCGGCACGACCACCGGGTCGGCGGTGCCCTGCAGCTGCAGCACCGGGCAGCGCACCGCGCCGAGCCGCTGCACCAGCGCCCCGACCATGCGGTGCAGCTCGTAGAGACCGCGGATCGGCATGTGCAGGTAGTTGATGTCGGGGTGTTCCGAGACGTGGCGGCGGAAAGGCAGCACCCCCTCGTCGCGGGTCATCCAGCGGGTCAGCCGGTTGGCGCGGTGGACCAGCGGCACCAGCGCCATGCCGCGGTCCTGGAACGCCATCGGCACCCCGGCCGCGACGATCCCGGCCAGCCCCTCGGGCCGGTTGGCGGCGTGCAGCAGGGCGAGCGCGCCGCCGGTCGAGAAGCCGACCACCGCGACCCGCGGACAGAGTGCGGCGAGGATCTCGTAGCCGCGCTCGACCGACGCCAGCCACTCCTCCCAGGCCCGTTCGCGCAGGTCCCACGGCGAGGTGGCGTGCCCCTTGAGGCGGATGCCGAGCACCGGCACGCCGTTCGCGGCGAGCCGTTCACCGAGCCCGTGCATCTCGGCCGGCGAGGCAAGGAAGCCGTGCACCAGCAGCACGCCGAACGGGGCCGGCTGCGGGTTGTAAAGGAACGGTGTGCCGTCGGCGGTCGCGGTCTCGGCATCGTTGACCCCCGCGTGGCGCGCCTGGCCGAAGGCGTTGCGGTCGCAGGCGTGGCCGCGCAGCTCGTCGTCGAAGAGCATCGTGGCGCGCGCCGCGGCGGTCCATTGCGGTTCCTGCGCGAACGCCGCGTCGAGCGCTTCGCGCACCGCGCCGATCGGTGCCACCTCGTTGGCATAGACCGCGATCAGGTTCTCCAGGCGGATGGTGTGGAAGGCGTGTTCATCGCACAGCTTGGGCAGAAAGCGGTAGCCCGTCGCGGTCGTCTCGACCAGCCCCATGCGCGCCGCCATGGCGTCGAACTGGCACAGTCCCGCGCACACGCCGTCGAGCACCGGCCGGTAGCAGTCCGGGTCCTGCACCGAGCGATGGGGGTGGATGCCGTCGCGCGTCTGCACCGCCTTTACCAGGAGGTAGAGCGCGCGCCGGTAGCGGGCATACGGCACCTCGGTCTCGCCGCGGTCGACCAGCGCCATGATCAGCGTCGACGCAAGGTGGCTCAGGTTGACCGTGACCCCGGCGTAGAGGCCGCGCATGTAGTCGTTGCGCAGCTGCAGGATGCGGCGCTTGAGGCCCGGCGCGAGCAGGCGCAGGTCCCACGTCGCCGGCTCCTGGGCGAAGAAGTCCGCGGGGTCGCGGTGGCGACGCAGCAGCCAGTGGACCAGGCGCGGCTCGGTGCGGCGCCAGGTCGTCGCCGCCAGCGGTGCGCCGAGGCGCAGGTCCATGTCGGTGTCGCGCAGCAGGATGTTGCCCTCGACCAGCAGCTCCTCGGTGGTGCGTCGGCTGACCCCGCGGTTGAACAGTTCCACGCCGCGCCGCAGCAGGTTGTCCTGCACGCGGATCGGGTAGAAGGTGATCGTGGTCGGCACCACCAGCGCCGGGCGGCGGGCCGCGTCGAGCAGGGCGTCGACGGTGTCGAAGCCGAACGCCCCGGCCCAGTGTTCCAGCGTCTCCAGGTCGTCGCGCTCGGCAGCGTGCAACAGCCCGGTCTTGAGGGTATCGAGCACCTGGGCGAGCACGGCCGCGCCGGTGTGGTGCTCGCGCCGTTCGCGCGCGGTCGGCGAATAGACGCGGAACTTCCCGCCTTCGTCGAGCACGCGGCGGTCCTTGACCATGCCCCCCTCGGGGAAGACCACCAGCTTGTGGCCGTGCAGCAGGTCGCGTGCGAGCCGTGGCAGCAGCCCGGGCAGGTTGTTCGGCAGCGCGCCGACGTTGCGCAGGAAGCCGGCCAGCGCGTCGTCGTTCTCGAAGAACTCGTGCGACGCGATCGAGCGGCAGTAGGCGCCCGTCTCGCGGTGGATCAGGTACTGCGGAATGAAGGTCTCGAAGCGGGCGAAGTGGTTGAACAGGAAAATCTGGCCGCGCTCGAGCAGCTCACGGTCGCCGTGCAGCCGGATGCGCACCTTGAGCATGCGCTCGACGGTCGAGAAGAGCCGCGCCGCCCACGCGTAGGTGGCGGGGTTGATCTCCCAGTCCTGCGTCGCATGCCGCGTGTCCATCGTCGTCCTCACCCTCCGCGCCCGCGGGCTCTCGGGAGGCACCGCAGTCCAGCCCAGTGCGACGCCACGTCGTTCTCAACTCTTTCGAGTCGGTTCGCGCGCCCAGGTTCGGACCGGCCTGGCGTGAGCGCGCCTCTCCCCCTACCAGACCCGGTCGAGCAGCCGCACCTTGCCGTCCTCCCAGAGATTCCGCGGGCTGATGAAACCACGTC
>JBFIFF010000248.1:0-2737 GCA_041602955.1 Gammaproteobacteria bacterium
CCTGGTTCGTAGCCAGGTACTCTATCCAACTGAGCTACGGGCGCGAGGCCGGGCATTATCCCGGGCCGGCGTCGAGGGTGTCAAGGAACGGCCTCGTTCCCCGCGGGGAGGCTCGGGACGGGGGGAATCGGCGCCGTTTGGGCCGGTTCCCGGGGGTCGCGGAGTGCGCGTGCAAGGGCGGCGTGCAGGGTGTCGCGGGTCAGCGGCTTGTCGAGGCGCGGGGCCTCGGCAAGCGGTCCGAGGTCCGGGTCGATGGCGCTCCCGTGTGGCGTCAGCAGCGACAGATTCAGCCCCGCCTCCTGCCAAAGCACGGTCAGGCGGAAGCGGACGGCGGGGTCGGCCTGCGCGAGCAGTTGCAGGTCGACCAGCATCAGGTCGGGCGGGTCGTCGTGGCTCGCCACCTCCAGCAGGGCCTGGTCGAGCGTGGCGTGGCTGGTCACCTCGGCGCCACTGCAGGAGAGCCATTCCGCGAACTGGGCGCGGACCAGCGGGTCGGCCTCCGCGAGCAGCAGGCGACGGCCCGCGTGGTCGCCGCCGGCCGGCAGCCGGGCCACCTCCGGACAGGCCGGTAGCGGCAGGCGGACGCGGAAGGTGCTGCCTTGGCCCGGCGCGCTGGTGTAGTCGATCTGACCGTTCATGAGGGAGGTCAGCTGGCGGACGATGGACAGGCCGAGTCCGGCGCCGCCATGGCGCCGCGATGCCGACCCGTCGGCCTGGCTGAAGTCCTCGAACAGGTGCGCCTGGGCGTGCTTGTCGATGCCGATGCCGGTGTCGCTGACCGCGAACTCGAGCGTGTCGTCATCGCACGCGGTGACCTCGAGTCCGACCCGCCCGTCGTCGGTGAACTTGACGGCGTTGCCGACCAGGTTGACGAGGATCTGGCGGATTCGGGCCGGGTCCCCGATCACGACCGATGGCGCCCTGGCGTCGACGTGGCTGGCCAGGTCCAGGCCCTTGGTGGCGGCCTGTGGGGCGTAGACGTCGACGACCTCCTCGACCAGTTCGGCGACCGAGAACGGCGCCGCTTCGAGCGCCAGTCGGCCGCTGCTCAGGCGGGTCAGGTCGAGGATCTCGTCGAGGAGGCGCAGCAGCGCCAGGGCTGACTGGTGCGCGGTCTGGGTGTAGTCGCGCTGCTCGTCGTTCTGAGGGGTGCTTCGGAGCAGCTGCAGCATGCCGATCACGCCGTTGAGCGGGGTGCGAACTTCGTGGCTGATGTTGGCGAGGAACTCGCTCCTGGCGCGTGCCCCCTGTTCGGCATCCTCGTTGGCCTGGCGCAGGGTCGCCTCCTGCTCCTTCTGCAGGCGGATGTCGCGCAGCACCACGACGCTATCGCTGTCGACGTCATGCGCGTCGTGCAAGCGGGCGCGCGAGAAGAGCACGGGGATGGCGGCGCCGTCCGGGCGCAACAGTGCGAGTTCGCCGGCGGCGAGGTGGGTCCGGTTGCTGGCCGTCCAGCGTCCTTGTGATGCGGGGACGAGCAGGTCGGCGAAGGGCGCGCCGATCAGCGTGTCGGCATCGCACCCGGCGAGTTGCTGCCCCGCGAGGTTGGCCAGGAGGATGTGGCCGGTGCCGTCGACGACGAACAGCCCGTCGAGCATGGAGGTGATGATGTCGTCGAAGTGGTCGCGCGCAACCGTGGTCTTTTGCAGGCTGTCGGCCATGTCGTTGAAGGACTCGGCCAGGGTCTGCAGCTCGTCGCCGGTGCGGAGGTCGATGCGCTGGCTGCGGTCACGGCTGAAATGGGTCACCGCGTGGCCGAGCTGGCGCAGCGGCTCGCCGATGGCGCGCGCGAGGCGGCGGGAGAGGAGCAAGGTGAGCAGGGCGGCGACCAGGATTCCCAGCACCAGCAGGGTTCGGGTCTGCGAGGTCAGTTCGATGGCGTTGCCGCTGGCGTGGAGCATGCGAGTGCGCGACTCCGCCTCGAGACGCGCCAGGCGCCGGTCGAGTTGCGTGCCGAGCATCTCCACCGAGCGGCGCAGCGTGGTCATCTTGTGCGCGTTTTCCTGATGCTCGCGGGCCAGCGACGCGTGGCGTTCCGCCAGCACGAGGTAGGGGGAGACTTGGCTGGCGTAGTGGGAGTAGCTCGGCAGCGCCTTGATCCACTCGACCAGCTGGATGACCCGTCCGTAGGGCACCCGGTCGTGGTCGCCATTGGCCAGCGAGAGCTGGTGGTGCAGCTCCATCGTCGAGCCGAGCAGGTCGGCCGAGACGCCACGGTCGTCGGTGAGCAGTTCCACCAGCGGGGTGAACGAGTCGCCGATGCGCCTCCAGGAGCCGGCCAGCTGCCGGGCGGTGATCTCGTCGATCTCGCGCAGGCCGATCAGGCGGTCCTGTTCGTTGAACATGCGAATGATCTGGTCGGTGACTTCGCCGTAGCCGCCGGGTGAGAGGCCGTCGGTGCTGTCGATTCGTTCGAGCTCGTACTCCACGCGGCTGCGCGCGTGGCCGATGATCGCGCGGGCGTTGTCGAGATCGCCGTCGAGGAAGCGCTCGAGGCCGAGGTTGCTCTTCTGCAGCGCGAGGTTGAGTTCGTGCACCGCGTCGGTGAACGGCCAGTCCGACCCCGCGAGCTGTTCGACATCGCGCGCGATGAAATGCAGGCTGACCGCCGCGCCCATGCCGACCAGCAGCGTGACGAAGGCGACGCTGAGCATCGCTTCGAAGATGCGGCGCTGCAGGCTGCGCTTCACGCGTGCTCCCATCGGCGCACGAGGTGGTAGGTGCCGCCGACAATCGC
>JBFIFF010000249.1:0-2658 GCA_041602955.1 Gammaproteobacteria bacterium
CCCCGCCGAGGCGGTCCCAGGCCGCGGCCGGGAGCGCGTCGAGCGAGGTGTGGATGCGTACCTCCATCCCGCCCGTGTCCGTGCGCGTGGCGGGGGGCGTCAGTCGCAGTGCGCGACCGAGCCGGGCCGGCAGCGCCTGCGGTCGCTCCAGGTGGCGTTGCCGAGTCGCGCACCTGCGAAAATGGCACCGCGCAGCTGTGCGTTGCTGAGCACCGCGCGGGTCAGGTCGGCGTCGGTCAGGTCGGCAAAACCGAGGTTGGCGCCGTCGAGGCGGGCCTCGCGCAGGTCCGCCCCGCCGAGGCGGGCCTCCTCGAGCATGGCGCGGGACAGCGACGCCCCGGCCAGCCCGCTCTGCTCGAGCATGGCGCCGCTCAGGTCGGCGCGCTCGAGGTTGGCACCGTCGAGCCGCGCCGCGCCGAGATCCACGCCGGCCGCCTCGGCCTGGTAGAGCGAGGCGTTGCGCAGGCTCGCCCCAGAGAGCTTCGCACCGGTCAGCACGGCGCGGTCGAGGCGCGCCCCGTCGAGCAGCGCCTTCTGCGCCGACACCGCGCGCAGCGAGGCCGAGACCAGGCGGGTGTCGAGCAGCACCGCGCCGTCGAGCCTGGCGCCGTCGAGGCGCGCGAAGCCGAGGTCGGCGCCGCTCAGGTTGGCCTCGCGCAGGTCCGCGTCGCGCAGGTCGATGCGGGTCAACGTGGCGCCGCGCAGGTCGACGCCGCGCAGGTCGGCCCCCTGGCGGTCGCAGCCGCTCCAGTAGACGCCGCGTGATGGTGGCGCGTCGCATGCAGCGAAGGTGCGGAAAGGCATCACGGCGCACAGCAGCAGGAGGCCCCAGAGTGCCCGCGACCCCCATCCGGATGTTGCGACGCAGCATATCGGGGCGGTGCAATTTCTATCCCCAGAGAGGGGGTGGATCCGGGTTGACCCCGGCACGTCGGTCTGTGGCATGATCACCGCTCTGTATTCAGGGAATTAGGGGCAAAGGCGATGAAAATCATTCTGCTGGGACCGCCAGGGGCAGGCAAGGGCACGCAGGCCAACTTCATCAAGAACAAGTATGGCATCCCGCAGATCTCGACCGGCGACATGCTCCGCGCCGCGGTCAAGGCGGGCACCCCGCTGGGGGTCGAGGCGAAGAAGGTCATGGACGCCGGCGGGCTGGTCTCCGACGACATCATCATGGGGCTGATCGATGAGCGCATCGCGCAGGAGGACTGCGCCGACGGCTTCCTGCTCGACGGCTTTCCGCGCACGCTGGCCCAGGCCGAGGCGCTGCGCGAC
Organism: Gammaproteobacteria bacterium; assembly: GCA_041602955.1. GTDB lineage: Bacteria > Pseudomonadota > Gammaproteobacteria > QNFN01 > QNFN01 > QNFN01. The sequence goes on from JBFIFF010000249.1 coordinate 1,279, forward strand.
CGCGGCGTGAGCATCGACGCGGTGGTCGAGATCGATGTCGCCGATGACGAGATCGTCAGGCGCATGAGCGGCCGCCGCGCACACCTCGCCTCGGGGCGCACGTACCACATCGAGTTCAACCCGCCGAAGAAGGAGGGTGTCGACGACGTCACCGGCGAGCCCCTGGTGCAGCGCGACGACGACCGCGAGGATACGGTGCGCAAGCGGCTCTCGGTCTATCACGAGCAGACCCGACCGCTGGTCGATCTCTACACCGCGTGGTCGAAGTCGGGGGAGGAGGGCGCGCCGAGGTACGTGCGCATCGAGGGCATCGGCAAGGTCACGGACATCCGCGACGCCATCTTCGCCGAACTCGGCTAGCTGCGCGCAGCCCGAATCCACCCCGACGTGACCCCACCCCCGCCCGGTCAGACGGGGCGCATCGGCGTCCTCATCGCCAACCTCGGTTCGCCGACCGAACCGACCCCGGCCGCCGTGCGGCGTTTCCTCGCCGAGTTCCTCTGGGACCCGCGCGTGGTCGACCTGCCGCGACCGCTCTGGTGGCTGATCCTCAACGGCATCATCCTGCGCTTGCGCCCCGGACGTGTCGCCAAGGCCTATGCCTCGGTCTGGAGTGGCGAGGGGTCCCCGCTGCTGGCGATCAGCTGCCACCAGGCCACGGCGCTGCGCGAGGCGCTGGAGCGCCGCCTGCCCGGACGCTGCCAGCTCGAGCTGGCGATGCGCTACGGCGAGCCGAGCGTGGCTGGCGCCCTCGCGCGGCTGCGCGAGGCTGGCTGTGAGCGGGTCCTGGTGCTTCCCCTCTACCCGCAGTACTCCTCCTCGACCTCGGCGAGCACCTTCGATGCCGTCGCCGACGCCCTGAAGAGGGTCCGCTGGTACCCCGAACTACGCCACGTGCGTGACTACCATGTCGAGCCGGCCTACATCGCCGCGCTGGCGGCAAGCGTGCGTGAGGCGTGGGCCGCGCATGGCCGTCCCGACCGCTTGCTGATCTCGCTGCACGGCATCCCGCAGCGGTTCGCTGACGAAGGTGACGCCTATGCCCAGCAGTGCAGCGCGACCGCCGCGGCACTGGCCGCCGAGCTCGACCTCGGCGAGGGTAAATGGCTGCTCGCCTACCAGTCGCGCTTCGGGCGGGAGCCCTGGCTGCAGCCCTACACCGACGTGACCCTGGAGGCGTGGGGCAGGGATGGCGTCGGTCACGTGCAGGCGATCTGCCCCGGGTTCTCCGCGGACTGCCTCGAGACGCTCGAGGAGATCGCGGTCGAGAACCGCGACACCTTCCTCGCGGCCGGGGGGCGCGAATACCACTACATCCCGGCGCTCAACACGCGCGCCGACCACATGGAGGCGCTCGCCGGGCTGGTCGAGAAGCATCTC
>JBFIFF010000250.1:0-2341 GCA_041602955.1 Gammaproteobacteria bacterium
ATCAGTCTCGAAACGTTCGCGGGTTTAGAGTATAAGAGCTGCTGCTGGGCGGCACGCCTCGTGCTGCACGAGTTCGTCCCCGACTTGCTGAAACCAGATGAGGAAGACACCTCGATCATGTTCCAGCTCGAGCTCTCCGGGCTCGGTCGACTGGGCGACGACATCGCGGGCTTCCTCCGCAGCCGCCTGCCCGGTTACACCGTTCCGCGACCGTGACCGCCCCACCCAGACCGAGAACCGCATGATGCCGCTACGCCGAATGCCGCTCCCCGCCCTGCTCCTGCTGCTCGCCGCGCACGTCGCGCAGGCCGCCCCCGAACCGCTCGATCGCATCGTCGCGGTGGTCAACGACAGCGTCATCACGGCCACCGAGCTCACCGACCGCGTGCAGCTGGTCAAGTCGCAGCTGGCGCGGCAGAACACCAGCCTGCCGCCGGAGAAGGTGCTCGAGCGCCAGGTGCTCGAACGCATGGTGGTCGAGGAGCTGCAGATGCAGCTCGCGGCTCAGACCGGAGTGATCGTCGACGACATCGAGCTCAACAATGCGCTGCGCGAGATCGCCCGGCGCAACGACATGAACCTGATCGAGTTCCGCCAGACGATCGAGAAGGACGGCTACGACTTCAACCGCCTGCGCGAGGACGTCCGCATCGACATGACCACCGCGCGCCTGCGCGAGCGGCAGATCAACAATCGCGTCACCATCACCGATCAGGAGGTCACCAGCCTGCTCGAGCGCGACCGGCAGCTCGGCGACCGCGACGTCGAGTACCTCCTCGGTCACATCCTGGTGGCGCTGCCGGAGGCGGCCAGCCCGGCACAGATCCAGGAAGCGCGCGCGAAGATCGAGCGCATCGCTGCCGACCTCGCGGGCGGCGCCGACTTCGCACAGACCGCCATCGCCGAGTCCGACGGCCAGCAGGCACTCGCCGGCGGCGACCTCGGCTGGCGCAACGTCGGCCAGGTCCCGCGGCTGTTCGTCGACACCGTGGTCAAGATGGCGGTGGGCGAGGTCAGCACCCCAATCCGCAGCCCGAGCGGATTCCACCTGGTCAAGCTGGTCGACCGGCGTGGCGAGGCCAAGCAGTACGTCAGCCAGACGCGCGTGCGCCACATCCTGATCGCGCCGACCGCCGTGATCTCGCCCACCGAGGCGCGCCTGCGCATCGAGCGCCTGCACGACCGCATCGCCAACGGCGAGGACTTCGCCGCACTGGCCCAGGCCAACTCGGTCGACACGCGCAGTGCGAGCAAGGGCGGCGAGCTCGGCTGGGTCGGCCCCGGCGACCTCGTCCCCCCGTTCGAGAAGGCGATGGACGCGCTGCCGGTCGGCGGCCTGAGCGAACCGGTGCAGACCCAGTTCGGCTGGCACCTGATCAACGTGCTCGAGCGCCGCCAGCAGGACGTCACCGAGGAGGCGCAGCGCAACCAGGCGCGCATGGCGCTGTTCCGCCGCAAGGTCGAAGAAGAGACCCAGCTCTGGATCCAGCGTCTGCGCGACGAGGCCTACGTCGACTACCGCCTGGACGCGGGGTGAGCGGCGGGGGCGTCCGTCGGCTGGCCCTCACCCCGGGCGAGCCGGCCGGCGTCGGTCCTGAGCTCTGCGTGAGGATGGCCCAGCGAACCTGGCTGGCGGAGCTGGTCGCCTACGCCGATCCCGACCTGCTGCGGACCTGCGCCGACCGCCTCGGCCTCACCCTGGAACTGGTCGATCACGACCCGGGCCGACCACCGCGAGCGCACCCGAGCGGCACCCTGGCCGTCGCCCCGGTGCCGCTGGCCGCACCGGCCACGCCGGGCCGGCCCGACCCGGCCAACGCCGGCTACGTCCTCGACACCCTGCGCGCCGCCACCGCGGCATGCCTCGCCGGTGAGACCACCGCCCTGGTCACCGGCCCGGTACACAAGGGGGTGATCAACGACGCCGGCATCCCGTTCACCGGCCACACCGAGTTCCTCGCCGGGCTCACCGGCGGCCACCCGGTGATGATGCTCGCCTGCCCCGGGCTGCGGGTGGCGCTGGCGACCACCCACCTGCCGCTGGCGGAAGTGCCGCACGCCCTCGACGCGGTGACGCTGGAGCGGGTGCTCCGCGTTCTGGTCGGCGACCTGCACGAGCGCTTCGGCCTCGCGGCCCCACGGGTCCTGGTCTGCGGCCTCAACCCCCACGCCGGCGAGGGCGGCCACCTCGGCCGCGAGGAGCTCGAGGTCATCGAGCCGGTGCTCGCGCGGCTGCGCGCCGAGGGCATGGACCTCGTCGGACCGCTGCCGGCCGACACCGCCTTCACCCCACCGCGGCTGCGCGACGCCGACGCGGTGCTGGCGATGTACCACGACCAGG
>JBFIFF010000251.1:0-2264 GCA_041602955.1 Gammaproteobacteria bacterium
CGACGCCGCCACCTTCACGACGGGGTGCAGCCCTGCGCCGGATCGGTTGCCTTCGCCTGGCTGCGGCTGGAACGAAGTCCGAGCTGCGCCTGGAGTGCCCCTGTCGCCACCGGACCGAGGTCCGGCCCACACGTCGGGCGACTTCAGTTTCCCAAGCGCTGCGCCCGCATCTTCCGCACCTCGTTCGACCAGCGACTGGCGATGAAGGCGAGCACCGCGCGGATCTCGGCATCGCTCAGCACGCCCGCGTAGGCCGGCATGTCGCTCGGGTACCCCTCCGGCGCGTGCGGCGGCACGAGGCCTTGCTTGACGATCTCGAACAGCAGGTCATCGTCGTGATGCCAGGTGTGGCCGGTGTCGTCGTGTGGCGGGGCGGGCAGGCGCCCGTCGGCCCGCCGCCGGCGCCAGTCGGGCTGGCCCTCGAGGTCGGCGCCGTGGCAGCTCGCGCAGTGGGTCGCGTAGAGGTTTTGGCCGGCAGCCAGGTCAGGTGCGCGGTCGCTTTCGCCGAGCAGCACCCAGGCGCTCAGACCGAGGGTGACCAGCGCCGCGAGCGGCCACCATAGGGCCGCGACGCGCTGGCGCGTGCGGGCCGGTGAGGGGGGTTGCGGGTCTTCCATCGCAACCTATCGTATCCTCGTGGGACGCGAACGGGTACGCAGATGCGTCCGCCGGACGGACGCCAGGAGAGTCGCATGAACGTGGAGGCCTTCAGGGAACTGCTGCGGCCGCTGACCGAGGCCGTGGCCGGGCGCGCTCTCGACGCCGACCTCGAGAACGACCTCGCCGCGCGCTTCCCGCCCGACGGCGACTGGTTCGGCGAGGTCGAAGCCGCGTGCCACGCCGCCATCGCGGCGGGATGGATGTGCAGTCAGGGGGGCGCCGGGCGCCGCTTCGGCCGGGTGATCGAGGCGTCGCCGGCGACCGGCGACCTCAGCGTCGACGTGGTCGATCTCGAGAACATCGTCGGTCCGCACCACGTCCACCCCAACGGCGAGGTGTGCATGGTGATGCCGCAGGACGCGACGGCAACCTTCGACCACGGCGGGGCCGGCTGGCAGGTCAACGCGCCCGGCTCGGCGCACCGACCGATGGTGCGCGACGGGCGCGCGCTGGTGCTCTACCTGCTGCCTGACGGAAAGATCGAGTTCACCGGCCGCTAGGTGCACTTCAGGGCAGGCGCTTGTCGGCCAGCCATGCATCGACCGTGACCACCAGTTCCGCCTCCTGGCCGTCGAAGAAGTGGTTGGCGCCGCGCGCGATGCGCTGCGCGTAACCGGGATTCCTCGTGCCGGCGGCGAAGCGGCGCTCGACCCCGGCCAGCACGTCGTCCATGTCGTTCTCGCCGTAGATGTCGAGCACCGGCAGTTCGATCTGGGCCAGGGAGGTGGCGGCATCGGCGACGCCGCCGTCGGTGCGGCCGCTCATGCCGATGCCGACAAGCCCTGCCACCGCGCCTCCCGGACGTGCCCCGCGGAGGTAGTAGGCCCCCATGTAGGCGCCCATGCTGTGGCCCACCAGGTTGGTCGGCAGTAGGTCCCGGTCGGCGAGGAAGGCCAGTGCGGCGTCGATGCGCGGCGGCACCTCGTCGAACAGAGGCACGTAGGCCGTGGCCTCCGCGTCGTTGGCCAGGACCGGCATCTGCAGCGACAGCGTCGTCCAGCCGAGCCGGGCCAACTCGACGCGCAGCGGGTAGATCACCTGCGGCCAGTTGGGGTGCACGCCCATGCCGTGCAGCAGGACGACGCTGCCGCGCGGTGTCCCCTCGGCCTCGGTCAGGATCGCCAGGAAGCGGTCGTCGCCGGCCTGCAGCCAGGTCGCCTCGCCGTCGATCAGCTGGTCGACGATCTGCTCGGCCCAGCGCTGTTCCTTGGCCTTGTCGGAGGCGGAAGCGGGCAGGGCGGCCAGACTGTAGATGAGCAGCGCGGCTAACGGCAGGAGGTTCGGGCGCATGTGACTCTCTCGTGGCAGCGTGACCGGATGGCGAGCCGGTATAATCGCCGACCGCCCGCCTGGCTGCCAACACGCCGATGCCCGAGGCCACGACTGACACCCGTCTCCGCCCGCTGGTGGAGATCGTCACCAACCTGCCGCACTGCCGCGCGCTCGGGCTGGAGGTGGTCGACTACGCGCCCGGCCGCGCGGCGCTGCGCTGCGCCTACCGGCCAGAGCTGGTCGGCGACCCGCTGACCGGCGTGGTCCACGGCGGTGTGGTGACCACGCTGCTCGATACGGTCAGCGGGCTGGCCTGTTTCCTCGGCCTCGAG